>JBJEJM010000187.1:0-7172 GCA_051878075.1 Clostridium sp.
GCTTTTCAAAAAGTTCAAGTAAAGGAACTTATTATCTTGAAAAAGCACTTACTACCTATGAAAACAGCGGTCTTTATCTTAATGCCATCTGGTGTCATAATTACCTTGGTGTGTGTTATTCAAATATGAAGATTTATGATAGTGCAAAAAAACATTTTAATGCTGCTTTGACATCAGCAAAACATTATGATTTTGAAGATTTATTAGCTCATATCTATACCAGCATCTCAGATTTATATTTAAATAAAGGAGATTATGAAAAATGTATAGAATGGAGTCTTCTAGGTATAAATTTTCCATGCAGACATAATATATGTGTATATAATTACATTCTAGCCAATATAAATCTAAAACAATATGATAAATGCGATATTATGTTTGAAAAATACCTATATAAAGACTGTAATAATAAATTCAGCTACTCTATACTATATTTTCTATATCTTGTTGTTCACCATTTTGATGATGATCTTTTCTATAGCGAAATAAAATATAATCTTCTTCCTTATTTCGAAAGTATTCAAAGAATGGATATTATAAGAGATGTAAAATTAAAGTTTATTGAATATCTCGAAAAAAACCGAAAATATAAAGAAGCGACTAAAATTTATAAAGAGCTTTTAGCTACAGCACTTTAAAATGAATATTGACAGACTCCTTGTGGATAAACATTCACTATCCTCATATTTACAGACATTTATTCAAACAATGTTCTTTATATAAATACAGGCAAACATCAGAATTTAACTGAACATTTGCCTGTAAATTTAGTTATCTTCTTAAAATCTAAACTATATTGTCTTAGCTTCAATAAATTTCTTAACTATATCCTCATTCTGTGAATTATCTTCTACAACCAATTCATTATAAACTCCATTATCCTTCCATTCATAATAAATTCTATTGTCGCTTTTATCTTTATATACATCAACATTATCTATATTTATCTTCTCAGGCTGGATTTTTTCCTTAGTGCCATTAATGTTTTCACTTAGATAATATCCATTTTTTATAATACTATCTATTTTTTCATTACTTAAACTTTGTGTATAAATTACCCATATACTTCCTGAGTATATAGTATTTAATTTATATAATGGCTTGCCAGCAACTATCTTTGAAATTTTAACACTGCTTTTTTCCACATCCATATTATTTATATTAAATAAATCTTTAGGAGCAAAACCAAGGAGTTTTTTCGCTTCATTCAAATCATTTTCAGTATTTACATTTAAAACTGTACTACCCTGTTCAAGAGTTGTTTTAATTTTATCATACCCTGCCTGATCAACAGCTGTTAATGATGAAGCAATTTTTTCTATGCTATTGCTGCTAAGTCCAGAATCACCTTCTGTAATACCTATGTTATAATTAAGATCTCCATCTTTAAAAGAAAAATATCTTTCTGTTATTTTAGTTTCTGGTATTTCTTCACCACTAAAAGAGTCTGTGTGTTTGAATATTGTTCTTGTCATTGTAATAAGCTTACCATTTATATTCCCTATAGTTTTATTTTCTTCATTAAAATCTACACTATTTTGCTCTTCTATCATGAAATGAGCATCTGAAATTTTTCTAATGGTAGTGACTGGATCATATTTTGATATACTTATTGTATAGCATTTATATGGTTTCTCCTCACTATCATCATCTCCACTCAAATTATCATAAAATATATATGGAACTTTTTCTGTGCCTTCCATATTAACAAGCTTTATTTCAGAAAAATCACATTCTTCTTCAATGTATTTAGGAACTTTAAAATCATATCCTACAATTTTTTGTGCTTCTTTAAGACTATTTAATTCATTTATATTTCCTGTAGTTAAAATCTCTGCATTTGATTCATTAACAGCAAAAGCAGGTATAGCTGCATATGCATTACATGTCACTACTGACACTGCTGTCACTAAACATGCAAGAGCTCCTCTCATTGACATTTTATATGCTCCTTTTTTAAATCTATTTATCATTTCTATCCTTCCCCTCAACATATTCTTTGTTTCAAAACATAATATTAATTCTGTCTGTCTCTCCCTTAATGCAAGCATTTTTGATAGATTTATTAATGTCATTCCATAATTATAACCTTTATCTTCTCCAAGATATTCAAGAACACATGCATCAACTGCACACTCCCTATATTCTTTATATTTTCTGATCATTTTATATACAAGTGGATTAAACCAATGGATTGACACTGCTAATATACTTAACATATTTATATATAAATCTTTTCTTTTACAATGCACAAGTTCGTGAAATAAAATATGAGTTAATTGTTCTATATCCCTTTTATTATAAATTTCTTCCGGAATATATATTTTTGTTTTAAATATTCCACACACACATGGACTTTTGACCTCATTACTTACTAATAATGAAATTCTAATCTTTAAATTAAGCCTTCTTTTTATGGTTTTAAATATACTCTTTATCTCCACGTCTCGTAGATTTCTAGCACTTCTTACTTTCAATTTAAATCTAAGCAATGATACTATAAACAAAATCAGAGATAAGCACATAACTGACAGCCATATATAAGATACAACTTTTATACCTATTGAAATATTTCTATTTATTAAATTTGACTTATTTCTATTACTGCTGCTTTCTACATGAGTATAATTATCAAATTTATTATTAGAAATATTTTCTGTATCATAAGCACCCTTTGATATTTCTAAGTTTTCAATTTGATTATCTTCAAATTTATTTTTCATCTCTGCATATTCACTGACTAAAATATTCTTTATTTTCATGCTTATTTCAGGAAATGCCGGTATTATAAGAAAAATAATCATCAGTAGACTTAAAAGATTCCTTATTTTTAAGTCTATTTTTTCATCAAAAACTTTAAATGCTATTAAACTTAGAATTATTACAACACTAATTATTAATGATGTCTGGAAAAATCGTATAAAAATGCTATTTATCATTTTTGTTTTCTTCATTTATCCTTTCTTTCTTCTCTTTTAAAATCTTTTCAATATCTTCTATTTCCCCTAAAGTAAGTTCTTTGTCTTCAATAAAATTACTCAAAAGCACACTTGCTGCTCCATCAAATATTTTTTTGATAAATGTTCTAGTTTCATATCTTTTACATTCTGTTTCTGAAATTAAAGGATAATAGTAACGTGCCCTTCCTTTTTTTATATAGCTTATTGCTTCTTTTTTTACCAACCTCCCCATAAATGTTTTAATTGTTGCACTGGTCCAGTTCATTTTTTCACCTAATAATTCATTAATCTGTTCTGACGTCAATGGTTCCTCATTCCACAATGCCTTCATGATTTCCCATTCTGCATCTGATATTTTAGGTAAGTTTTTCATAAAAGCTAACTCCTTTCTATAAATTTACAATTGTAAATTACAAAATAAGTTTACGCTTGTAAACTTATTTTGTCAACATTTTTTAGTAATTTTTCTAAAATATGTATTTAATTATTATGTATTTCTAAAAATCTTATGGATGAGAACTATATTCTCTTCCATAAGATAAAACTTAACTGAGTTATTAGTAAACTTTGTAATAAGTCTATTGATATATAAATGCAATTATACTATATTATTCTAATTGCCATTTAATTCAAATAATGTAACCATTAAATTACAAGCTCCAAACACATAAAAGCACATAAATTATCTTTTGGTGCACAACAAAAGATAATTATATGTGCTTTTAATCATTAATTACAATCTCTTCAGCTTATATTAAATAAATCTCATTTAATATGGGCTGAAACACTATACTATATATTTTTATTTTCTTGCGCAGTTAGATGCTGTTCCCTTTAATATTTTTAATCCATGATCTAACTCGCTTATTATATATTCCAAGCATTCACTTACTGCTTTAGGGCTTCCAGGCATATTAATTATTAATGTACCTCTACGGATTCCTGCAGTTGCACGGCTCAGCATTGCTCTTTTTGTTATTTGAAGACTGTATGCGCGCATTGCTTCAGGTATTCCTGGAACAATTCTTTCAATTACATCCATTGTTGCTTCAGGTGTCCAGTCTCTAGGTGAAAATCCTGTTCCTCCTGTAGTTAAAATAAGATCTGCTATATCACTATCTGCAATTCTCTTCATCTCATCACTAAGCATTTTTCTTTCATCTGGAAGAACTATTTTATGTACTACTTCATATCCATATTCTTTTACAATTCTCTCAATTTCAGGACCGCTTTTATCTTCTCTTTTTCCTTCATATCCGCTGTCACTTGAAGTTATTACTGCTACTCTGAACATATTACAAATTCATCTCCTACTTTAATTTTTCCACCATGTATTACTTGTGTGAATACTCCTTCTCTAGGCATTATACAGTCTCCAACTCTATGGAATATCTCACAGTGAGAGTGACACTTTTTACCTACCTGAGTAAGTTCAAGTATTACATCATTACATTTAAATCTTGTTCCTACTGGAAGTGTTTTAAAATCATATCCTTCGATTAAAAGATTTTCACCAAAATCTCCATCTACTACATTTCCACCTCTTTCGTTAAATTCCTTAACTCTGTCATAAGATAAAAGACTTACTTGTCTATGCCAATTTCCGCCATGTGCATCATTTTCTAATCCATATCCTTCTACAACATTACATTCTTGAATATTTTTCTTAACTGTACCTCTTTTTTCGCTTATACAAACTGCTATTACTTTTCCCATTTCTTGTGCCTCTTCCTTATATTATTTCTATTTCTCTAACATATTATTAAAAAATTAATTTAAAATTTCATCTTTTGATTTAATCTATTAATTTAAAATTGAACTTAGCCGCCTATCTGAGACATTCCTCGCTGTTCAACCTTCTCTTCTTCATTTTTAATAATCTTAAAATTATGACTTTCAGGTTTGTTATATATTGTTGACTTTATAGCCTCCAATATTTCATCATCACTTTTTCCATCTCTAATCATTTTCTTAAGATCCGTACCTATATCATATTGAAGACATGCCTTTAAAAATCCTTCACATGTAAGTCTTACTCTGTTACATGTTTCACAGAACTTGTGATTTACTGCACTTATGAATCCAATTTTACCTTTATATCCTTCAAGACTATAATAATTACTTGGTCCATTTCCCATCTTTCCACTATAAGGAGTCAGCTTCCCTATATTTTTTTCTATCAATGATATTACTTCTTCATCATTAAGTCCATGCATATTTTTTCCTAGTCCAATTGGCATCATTTCTATAAATCTTATGCTTAAATCTTCATCTTTACATAATTTTATTAAATCCATAATTTCATCTTCATTTCTGCCTTTTATAGGTACACAGTTAATTTTAACTTTTAAATTATCATATTCAAGACATTTCCTAATGCCATTTATTACTTTATTAACGTCTCCAATACGAGTTAATTCTCTATATGTATCTTCTTTCAATGTATCTATACTTACATTTACAGCATCAAGACCTGCCTTAACAAGATCATCAATCTGCTCTTCAAGAAGTATTCCATTTGTCGTCAGGGTTACATTATCAATTCCCTGTATTTCTTTTATATTCTTAATAAGTTTATGTACATCTTTTCTTACAAGAGGCTCTCCTCCAGTTATTTTCACCTTGCTTATACCTATCTTAGCAAACAACCTGCATAATCTTATTATCTCTTCGTAAGATAAAATATCGTCATGCTTAATCAATTTTATCCCGCTTTCAGGCATGCAGTACACACATCTAAGATTACATCTATCTGTAATTGAAATTCTAATATAGTCTATTTTTCTTTTGTAAATGTCTCTCATTAACTACACCATCCTATAATACTCTAGAAGAAAATCTGCAATTCCATCTATGTCATTTAAATCAAGAATCTTAATCTTTTCATCTTCATCAATATTCTTGATTACAGTATCAGTCACCAGTGCAAGAATAGTATCTTTTCTGCACACACTGTTTTCTGAATTCCCATTTCGAACAATCTCAAGCTTAGGATAATCTGAATTCTTAAATCCTTCAAGCAGAATTATATCTGCTTCCTGAAAATAAGATATAAGTTCATCTTCTTGTGTATTTTTCTGTTCTTTAATTACCATAAATTTATTTTTTGAAAATATGGCAGTTCCATAAGCTCCTGCTTTTTTATGCTTATATGTATCAGTTCCTTCAACATCACCTTCAAAATCATGACCATCATGTTTTATTGTAGCAACTTTTAATCCCTCTTCTGTAAGCTTTGGAATAATATTTTCAATAAGAGTTGTCTTTCCAGAGTTCTTTACTCCACTTACTGCAATCAGTACAGGTTTTTTATTATTTTTCATTTATGAAATCTCCACTTTTTCCACCTGTCTTTTTAGCTAAATGTACTTCTGTAATTTCCATAGTCTTATCAATAGCCTTACACATATCATATATTGTTAACAATGCAATATTTACACCAGTAAGTGCTTCCATTTCTACTCCTGTTTTTCCATTAACCTTTGCAGTACATATTGCTTCAATGTAATTACTATCTTCATTTATATTAAAATCTATACTGCATTTAGTTATCATAAGAGGATGACACATTGGAATCAAATCTGAGGTCTTCTTCACTCCCATTATTCCTGCTACTCTGGCAACTCCAAGTACATCACCTTTTTCAACAGTGTTACTTACTATTGCCTCAATTACAGCCTTATTTACATATATTTTTCCTTTAGCTATAGCTACTCTCTGAGTTATATTTTTTTCTGAAACATCGACCATTATTGCATTTCCATTTGAATCAAAATGAGTTAATTTATTTTCCATGTATTTTTCCGCCTATCTGTTAATATATATTTATATCAAAATTACATCTACTTTATCGCCTATGCTTAATTTTTCTGTTCCTGCTTTTATATCTATCAAAGCATTGCATCCAATCATAGATGACATTACACCTGATGAATGTTTTCCAGCATTTATGCTTACTTTTCCATCTTCATAACGTGACCTGATAAATCTTCTTACTTTGCTGAATTTATTGAAATCACTATCCATTATTGCAGTAACTTTTTTAGTCTTGAGATTATTATTTCCACTAAGCTTATGCAATATAGGTCTTCCAAGAAGCTCAAATGTTGCAAGTGATGCAAATGGATTTCCTGAAAGACTTAAAACAGGTTTATCTTTATATAATGAAAACATTGCAGGAGTTCCTGGCTGAAGATCAACCTTCCAGTATAA
>JBJEJM010000187.1:7272-14826 GCA_051878075.1 Clostridium sp.
CCTACTTCATCACCAGTTACCAATAAAGCAGCATTTATATTTCTTTTTACTTTTATCTTTGAATACCCCATGCTAGATAATATTCCTATATGTACATAGCTTAAGACATCTCCCTTTTTCATTAAAAAATTACCTTTTGCAATATCTTCACCTTCAAAGCAGTAATTAGAATGCTTTTTTAATTCTTCATATATTTCAACAGTATTCATACCTTCATCAGTATTTTCCTGTTTTATTACTGCATCACATCCTGATGGAAGCTTTGCTCCTGTCATTATTCTTACAGCTTCACCAGTCTTTAATGTTTTCTTTGAACAACCTCCCGCAAATACTTCATCTATTACCCTCAATGTTACCGGATTATCTCTACATGCCCCTTTAGTATCTTCTGCAATAACTGCATATCCATCTAATGGTGAACGGTCAAATGGAGGATTATTTACAGGTGCATATATATCTTCGCCTAATATCCTTCCATTGCCTTCTTCTAGAACTACCTCTTCAGTTTCATCAATTTTTCTTGTAACTTCTGTCATTATTGAAACTGCTTCTTCAAGTTGTATTCTAAATTTCATATTATTATTCTGCTCCTTTACCAAACTCACATCTTGGATAAGTACATACCTTACATGAGAAACATAAGCCGCCATGACCCATTCTGCTTATATCCTTTTTAGTTACCTTTACTCCTGCTGCTACTCTTGGAAGGACTAAATCAAATACTGTTGCCTTAGAGTACATTACACATCCTGGAAGTCCCATAATAGGCGTTCCATCTTTAAAATATCCTAGAAGGAACATTGCTCCAGGTAAAACAGGTGCACCATAAGTAATTATTTCTGCTCCACTCTTTTTGATTGCTCCCGGAGTTAAATCATCAGGATCAACACTCATGCCTCCTGTACATAAAATCATTTCTGCTCCGCTGTCCTTTATTTCCTTTATAGCATTTATAATCATATCATTGTCATCATCAACAATCTTATGCCAGCATACTTCAATTCCATATTCCTTAAGTTTGTTTATTATTACAGGTGTGAATGTATCTTTAATTCTCCCGTGATATACTTCACTTCCAGTTGTAACAACACCACATTTCATTTTCTTATAAGGAAGAAGTTCTAAAAGAGGTTTATCTCCCGCAATCTTTTTTGCTTCTTCTAATTTATTTTCTTCAATAATAAGAGGAATTACTCTTGTTCCTGCTAATTTATCGCCTTTTTTCACAGCATAATTTGTATGTCTTGTTGCTATCATTATTTCATCAAGCTCATTTATTGCATCAAGTCTGTCAATATCAACTCTGA
This sequence comes from Clostridium sp., assembly GCA_051878075.1. Taxonomy (GTDB): domain Bacteria; phylum Bacillota; class Clostridia; order Clostridiales; family Clostridiaceae; genus Clostridium. The sequence goes on from JBJEJM010000187.1 coordinate 8,580, forward strand.
ATAAACCATCACAATCTGCAATAAGCTCAATTTTACCTTCTCTTATTTCAGTTCCTTTCATATGATCATTTTTGCATATATCAAAAAGAATTTCTGCAGCCTCATTTTCATGAAGCATTCCTTCTTTCTTTTCCCAGATATAAAGATGCTCTTTACCAAGAGAAAGAAGAACAGGTATATCCTCTTCTTTTACAACATGTCCTTTTCTAAATGGGGTATCTTTTACAACGTCTTTTACAATTCTTGTTATATCATGACATAGTATATGTCCTACTGCATTTACTGTATCTATTTTTTTCATATGTAAACCTCCCTTTCAAACAGGCTTTTATATAGAGTAAATTTTTTCGCAGATTATTGCGAAAACAGATTATATTTATTATTATTTTTTCTTATAATACTTATTTTTATGATTTATATATAAAAATAAGCTGAATAATTCAATTCCTTATTAAAAGGATATGAGTTATTCAGCTTTAAATAATTCTTCGCTAAAATCATCATAAAATTATTTAAACTAAAATATTATTAATCTTCTCTGTGCCATAATAATACTTTAGTTTAAATAATCCTCCTTTTCAAACACGGAAGGCTGAGCAGTTTCCCGCAAAACCCTGAAACAGAATTAAAAAGTAAACAATATTTATTTCTGTTTGACAAAAGTATCATAGATTTTATTCCTTAGACACAATTGTTCGGAGATTATTTAATTATATCTATTGATTTAATTCATTATATTCTTCTGGATTATTAATATTTCTCAATGCATCTTCACTTAATCCTGCATTATTTAAAGATATTATTTTTCCATTAAGTTTTTTAACAAGGTATGTAAGTCTATAATTCTTGTTATTGATCATTTCCTCCACATATGGAAGGCAGTCTTTTGAATATATTCCTCCAAGAGGATATATTCTTCCTTTTTCATCTTCAAAGACAATACATTTATCCCCTGTATCTAAATTATACTTTAGAATATCTATAAGTTCCACGGATATTTTTGGCATATCACATGCAGTAATAAAAATATAATCTTCTTTTATCACTTTCAATGCTGAATATATACCTCCAATAGGTCCTATTTCCTTATATTCATCTTCTATTAGTTCATAATTTAAATTTTTATACTTTTCTTTATCATCTACAGAAATATATACTTTCTTAAATCCTTTCAAAACTTCTAAGATATTTTCTATAAAAGTTCTATCTTTATACTTAAGAAAAGCTTTATTGTTTCCATTCATCCTTGTGCTCTTTCCGCCAGCAAGTACTAATGCACATATTTCCATAGATATCTCACCTTCTAAATCAATAGTATTTTAATTGTTTTTGTAGCTTTTAACAAGCATTTTTGCAAAATTGTAAAGTACAAAGCTGATTATAGCTGTTGTCATGTAAATTTGAATTCCGCTTAATTCTTTTACTATGCTTCCTAAGAATTCATATCCTTGTGCAGTTAAGAATGCTGACATCTTTATTGAAGCAACTATTCCTATTGCCATTGGGAATGTAAGTCCTGCAAATCCTGGATTGAAGTCAAATGAGAAAAATGCTGGAATCTTGTATATTATGAATGCTAAAGCACATAATGCAGCAATGTATAATGCTGAAACTAAAATTAAGTTTGGTTCTTTAATAACATTTAAGTAACTTACAACACAAAGACTTGATGGTGCAAGAAGTATAGCCTGTGTATGATACATAGGGTTCTTTATTGGGTGTTTTGCTAATCTGTAAATCATAAATGGAATTATAACTGTAAATACACCTATACCATAGTAAACAACTATCTTAGAAATAACAGGCTCCTTCATAACTCCGCCTACTACTGTTGAAACCATTATTCCGTTATAAGTAACAAACCAGCTTGGTACAAAAGTATCAATATTAACACCTTTAATTACATTTCTATATGTAAAAACTATTATATGAATAGCATGTAGTATTAAACCAGTAAACCATATACCTTTACCAATTACAGCATTAAAATCAAATACATATGATCCAAGTATCATAGTAATCATTGTAAGTCCTGCATATAAACTTGCTGGTACAGTATTGCTGTATTCTTTTAAAACAGTTTTATTATGACCGAATATCTTTACTAAATAAACTGCTAATATTATAGCTGCTGCTATCATTGTTATATGTCTTATCCATGTATACCCTAAAGTTAAATAAACATTTGAAAGTGTTGCTGCTCCAACCATTGTAGGCAGTATTGCAACTGGCATATTTTCTAACTTTTGAAAGAAAGTTTTTTTCATTTGTATTATTCCCCTTATTCTGTTGTTTTATATTATATATCTTTATATATCTTTATATATCTTTAACTTTAATCTTCATAATAGAATTCAAAATTAGCTTTTTCGTTAAAGAAATCTGAATAATCTATATTAAATAATGGCTTAGATATTCTAGATACATCTATTTTTCTTCTTATAAGCTGAGTTAATACTCCTGAATATGATAAATCTCCTTGAAGTATAGCACCATATATCTTTCCATCTTTATGAATTACTTTTTTATAGTTTCCATTATCATCGCTTTGAATTTCCACTTCATAAGTATCATCTTCTGGAGTGTTCATTCCAAGTGACATTGTAGGAATTCCAAGGAAGTTCATTGTAGATTTGCTTGCAAAGAAATCTGTCATTTCAGCTTCTTTACCACACATATTGTTTGCTGCAATTATCCCCTCTTTTACTGCAACAGGCCATATTGGATTTCTTCCACTTACATCTCCTGCTCCAAAAACTCCATCAACATTAGTTTTTCCAAATGCATCAATAACTAATCCGAATTTGTCACATTCTATTCCACTATCTTGTAAGAATTCAACATTAGCTCTTACACCAGCACAGCATATTAATAAATCACAAGGAATTGTTTCACCGCTAGTTAAAAGAATCTCTGTTATATTCTCATCTTCATCAACTATAAGTTCTTTTACACCTTTTTCATAATATTGCTTAACACCTTTTTCTGCATAAGCTTCTTCATAAGTAGATGCTGCTTTTTTATCAAGCTGAATTGAAAGCATTCTATCCTGCATTTCTACTAAAGAAATATTGCAGTCTGTATGTAAAAGTCCTGAGATAACATCTATTCCAACAAGTCCAGCACCCATAACTACTACATTTTTGCAAGTCTTAGACATTTCCATAATTTTTTCACAATCATCAAAGTTACGGAATCCCACTGAATTTTTAGCAGTTTTTAAATGAGGTATTGGTGGGAAGAAAGTATGTGCTCCAGTTGCAATTAAAAGTTTATCATAAGCAACACTTTCGCCATTTTCAAGTTTTACACATTTTTCATTTATATCAACGCCAGTTACAGCTACACCTTTAATCCAGTTGATATTATTTTTTTCAATGAAGTTATCTTCAACGAATTCAAGTTTCTTTACATCTCTTATGCCTTCCATATAGTGATGAAGTATACATCTTGAATAAATTTTATCGTCTTTTGAAACTAAAGTTATTTCTGCATCTTTATCTAAATTTCTAAGTTCTGTTACTCCGCTTATTCCAGCTGCTGAAGCTCCAAGTACAACGTATTTCATAAACTAAACCTCCTGTAAAGTGATAGCACCCATTGGGCATTTTTCAACACACATTGGCTTGCTTCCATCTTTTTCACTGCAGCTAGTGCACATATCACATTTCATGATTTCTTTCTGCTTTAATCTGTCTGCTTTAAGAACTCCATAAGGACATGCCATTATACACATATAGCAGCTTGCACATCTGTCTTTGTCATATTCAACAAATCCATTTTCCTTATTTTTGTGCATTGCTCCTGTCATACATGTGTATACACATTCTGGTCTATCACAGTGACGGCAGAAAATAGGAGCTGCTTTAGTTTTACTATCTATTGTTACTCTGTTTCTTGAATCACAGCTTTCATGGCTTACAACACATGCTGTAACACAAGTTAAACATCCGATACATTTACTTCTGTCAATTTTAATTCTTTTCATGAAGATTTCCTCCTATAGTTTTTCTATATTAATAGGTGTAGTCTTATATGATGGTTCCTTTGAATATGGATCATATAATGATGGTGTTAATTTATTACATTCTAAGTAATGTAATGGTGCATATAATTCTTCATATCTTTGATTATCTGTAACTTTAGCTATAAAATCAGCAGATTCACCATTTATTGAATGAACTCTGATCATACCATTTTCTTTTATTCCCTTTTCTTCAGCAAGTTTAGTATTTATATAAATATAAGCTGCTTCAGGACTTACATCTTCAATAAATCTTACTTCTCTAGTTCTAGTCTGAGTATGCCATTGTCCTACTGTTCCTCTTCCTGTATTTAAAACTAATGGGAATTCTTCAGTTGTAGGTAGTGGGTTTTCCATTACATCTTCAAACATAAATTTAGCTTTCTTAGATGGAGTATAGTAAAGATTGTCTTCGAATAATCTTCTTTGATCTTCTTTTAATTCTTCTCCTTCTCTAAATGGCCATTGTATTCCTTTTGAATCTACTAATGCATCATAATCAACACCTGTCATATCACATGGCATGTTTCTTGAACATTCTTTCATAAGATTAAATGCATCTCTTGGAGTCTGCCACTTGTCAAGTAAATGTCCCATACCTAATGCTTTACCTATTCCAAGCATTACTTCGTAGTCAGTCTTTTCATTTTCTTCTTTTTCAAGAGCTGGTCTCATTGCTGAAATACGTCTTTCAGTATTTATATAAGACCCTTCTTTCTTTATTCCTGGAACTACTGGTAAATAAACATCACAGATTTGTGCACTATCAGTATCATTATATATATCTTGAACTACAAATAATTCTAGGTTTTCTACTGCCTTCATGAATGTTTTATTATTAGTCCATGAATGTCTTGGATTTGTACATACTACCCAAAGAGCCTTTATTTCACCTGAAATAACTTTTTCAACTATAACGTTATATGGAAGTGTTGGTTTTTCTGCAAGAACACTTTCATCAACACCTAAAACTTCTGCAACTCTGCTTCTTCTTACTGGATTATCGAAGTCTCCTCCACCGTAAAGTCCTGCTGTATTACTGTATGCACGTGAACCCATAGCATTACATTGTCCTGTAAGTGAGTTTGCCCCTGTTCCTGGTCTTCCTATGTTTCCAGTCATAAGTGCTAAATTAATTATTGCCTGCGCAGTTCTAACAGCTTCATATCCTTGGTTAATTCCCATTGTCCACCAGAATGAAACTCTCTTTCCAGCATGGATTAATTCTACAAGTTCAATTATTTGTTCTTGTGTTAAGCCTGTAGCTTCTGCACCTTTTTCTAATGTATATTTTTTAACGAATTCTTTGAATTCTTCATATCCTTCAGTATAATTTTCAATATATTCCTTATTTACATATCCTTTTTCAATAAGAATATTAGCTACAGTGTAGAATAAAGCTAAATCGCTTTTTCCTTTTAATCCATACCAGTGATCAGCATGCTGAGCTGTTTCTGATTTTCTTGGATCTATAACAATAAGCTTTTTATTCTTGTTGCTTCTTATTCTATCCCAGAATATTGGATGAGCAACAACTGGATTTGCACCTATTAAAATAATTGTGTCTGATAATTCTGCATCCTTTAATGTATATGGAGGCGCATCAAATCCAAAACTCTGCTTATGAGCAACAACAGAAGTTGCCATACAAAGTCTTGTATTACCATCAAGGTTAGTTTTTAAGTGGTTTCTCATTACATGACCAAGTAATGCAAACTCTTCTAAAGTAAGCTGACCAGTACTTATACCAGCAACACTTTCTTTTCCATACTTTTCTTGAATTTCAAGGAACTTATCTGCTACATATTTAAATGCATCATCCCATTCCATTGATTTAAATGAACCATCTTTTTGTCTTATTTGTGGAAGCTTTGGTCCTTTAACTACTGTCTGCTGTTTATCTAGCGAAAGTCCTTTTATACAAGAGAATCCATTATTTACTGGATAACCTTTAGTTGGTACAACTTTAACTATTTTGTTATCTTCAACATAGAAATCTATGTTACAATCTAAAGAACAAAAATTACAAGTTGATTGAACTCTTTTCATTTGTATTCCTCATTTCTTTTTTAAGATATATATAAATATAGCTTTTCATTAGTTTATAATATCTTTTGCGATTTTAAACATATTTACTCAGCTTTATTTTTAAAGTTTTTTTATTTATCATCATTAGCTTCTTGTTCATTTTTTAACAAACTTTGTTAAAAAAATAATTATATT
>JBJEJM010000188.1:0-3233 GCA_051878075.1 Clostridium sp.
GTGGTAAAAGAAATACAAGAAAAATATAAGGTTAATCCCTATAATACTCCAATGATGATATATACAAACATGGATAAAGAAAAACAGACAGCTGTAAACAAAATATTTAGTGGTGAAACTTTTAATTGGGAAAACAGCTATGTTCAAGCAGGTGTTGCTGCTGTTGACGTTGACACTGGTAAAATTATCGCAATAGGAAATGGTCGTAATAGAGATGTAATAGATGCATATAACTTTGCTACTGATATAAATAGACAAATAGGTTCAACTGCAAAACCTATAGTAGACTATGCACCAGGTATGGAATATTTAAACTGGTCAACATATACAATATTCAATGACTCAAAATATTATTATTCTAGTGGTCAAGAGATAAGAAATTCTGATCGTGGATATATGGGGAATATAACATTAAGAACCGCGATAGCGCAATCAAGAAATATTCCAGCTCTTAAAGCTTTCCAACAAGTCAGAGATGAAATAGGACTTGATGCTTATCAAAAATTTGTGGAAAGCTTTGGAATAGAAACCGAGGATTATTTCCATGAAGCACATTCGATTGGAGCATTTAATGGTTCTAATCCACTTGCAATGGCTGCAGCTTATGCCGTATTTGCAAATGGAGGATACTATTATGAACCATATACAGTTAATAAGATAATATATAGAGATACAGGCGAAGTAATAGAATATGAATCAGAAGGAAAAAGAATTATAAGTGACTCAACCGCATTTATGATAACAGATACACTAGTTACCGCAGTTCAAAGTGGTTTGAGTAGTGGTGCTAAACTAAGTGGATATAATATAGCTGCAAAAACAGGTACAACAAACTATGATGAAGAAACCATAAAAAAATTGGGACTACCTTCAGATGCAATTCCAGATTCATGGCTTATAGGATATGATTCAGAAATTTCAATAGGATTATGGTACGGTTGTGAAAAGGCTTCTAAAACTCAATATTTAAAATCAACAAACGCAGTAGTAAATCGTGGTAAATTGTTTAGAGCAATAGCAAAAGAAGTATTAACAAAAGGAAATACATTTGAAGTACCAGATAGCGTAGTTAAAGTTGCAATAGAAAAAGGAAGTAATCCCGCAAAGCTTGCAAGTGAATCTACTCCTAAATCTCAAATAGTTTATGAATACTTCAAAAAAGGAACAGAGCCAACAGAAACTTCAATAAAATACTCTAAACTTGATAATGTTTCAAATTTAAGCGGCGAATATAATGTAAGCGATATGAGCATGACATTAAGTTGGAGCCCTACTTCATCGAAGGATACCGATTCTGAAGAGTATGGAGCTTTAGGATATAAAATATATAAAGATAATAACTATCTTGCATTTACAACAGAAACTACATATACAATACTTAATTTAACAGACCCGGAGGGAACCTATAAAGTTGTAACCTCATATAAAAATTTCAGTGATAATGCAAGTTCAGGAGTAACATATACTTATAAAGTACAAGAAAGCAACTCGTTTGATGCAGTCCTTAAACATCCAAGTTCCACTTATTCAATAGGAGATACATTAGCAACATACGATCAAAATCCAAGTAATGCTGATATAATTGCATATTTGAATAGCGAAGATATAACTTCAGAAGTAACTGTTTCTGTAACTATTACAGATTCAAACGGAACAGAAGTAACATCAATAGATAATACAATAGCTTCAACTTATACAGTGACATATAATGTTGCTTATAGCAAATATTCAAAAACTTTATCCAGAACAATAACTATAAAATAAAGAGCTTGAAATTCAAGCTCTTTTTTATGCTATAAAATGTACAAAGCTCATAAACACTACACCTATTAACACATATATCAGAACATTTGCTTTTTTAGAATAGCAGCACGCATTTGGTATTAATTCATCAATAGATAGGGATATCATAATACCAGCTATCAAAGAATAAAGTAGATCAACAAATATAGTAGAACTTATATTGGATAAAAATAAAAATGCTAAAATAGCCCCTAAAAATTCTGAAATACCAGATATAAAGGTATACAAAATTGCCTTAAATTTGCTTTTAGTTCCAAAATATATAGGTACAGATATACTTATTCCCTCAGGTATATTATGAAGTGCAATTGCAACAGCTAAAGTAATACCAAGTTTCATATTTTCAGATGCAGTTAAAAATGTAGCTATCCCTTCAGGAATATTATGTAAAATTATTGCAAGCATAGAGAATATTCCAACTTTATATAATTTTCCGTTAGCGGTATTATCATAATCATTAGGCAAATATTTATTTATTAATAATGACAAAATTATTCCTAAGATTAAAAACACAAAAGATAACAAAATTGCTGGCAATAAGTAAAATGTTTTACTTAAATTAATAACAGAATTAGGAACAAGATCAAACACACTAACTGCTATCATTACTCCAGATGCAAATGATAATGATTTGCTTATTAAGCCATCTTTACTATTATATTTTACAAATAAAACAAAAGAACCCAGAACCGTAGAAATCCCTGCCAAAAAACTGACTAAAAATGCAAATTTCATATCATCACCTAAATAATTATATGAAAACAAGCACACTTTTATTTTATCTTATCTTTTTTACATAAGTCTTTTAATTTACAACTATCACATTCTGGTTTAATAGCTTTACAATAATATCTTCCAAACAAAACCAATTGGTGATGAGTTCTTACCCACCTTTCTTTATTTATTTTTTTCTTTAACTTTCTTTCAATAACAGTAACATCATCTTCAAACTTCACCAATCCCAATCTTTTACTAACCCTAGATACATGGGTATCTACTGCAAAAGTAGGAATGTTATAAAGAACTCCTAAAACCACATTAGCACTCTTATGCCCTACTCCTGGAATAATTTCTAATTCTTTATGAGTTTTAGGAACTTTACCGTCATATTTATCAATCAAAAAAGTTGCGATTTCTTTAACAAAAACCGCTTTTTTATTATAAGTACCTATTGGCTTTAATATAGATTTTATATCCCCTATTGAAGCATTTTTTAAATCTTCTAATGTAGGATATTTCTTAAAAAGTTTCTCTGTTACTGAGTTTACCTTTTTATCAGTTGTTTGAGCACTTAAAACAACTGCAATTAAAAGTTCATAATCTTTATTAAATTTTAATTCACATTTTGGATTAGGAAACAATTCATCTAAATAATTAAGTATTTCTTGCATTATTCATCGTCCTCTAGCCAATTATATTCAAATATTTCC
>JBJEJM010000189.1:0-3216 GCA_051878075.1 Clostridium sp.
TGCTTCCTTTCAGTAAATATATTTTAATGTTTACTAATAGAATCATTCCAGATGATGAAGAAAAAGAAACTCCATATTCTAAATATTTAGATGACAGATTTCTTGAGACTCCTGTTGTTGCTGCTGGACAGGTAATAAAAGAAACTATAAGAATGGCAAATAAAGCAAGAGATAATGTTGAACTGGCTATGAAAGCATTTTTTGATAATGATGAAAGTTTAATTGAAAATGTTTATGAAAATGAAAAGACAATTAATCTTTTAGATGAAGAAATAACGAATTACTTAGTAAAATTATCTAAGACCAATCTTCCGGAGAGAGATCAGGATATGATGTCATCTATATTTCATACAATAATTGATATAGAAAGAATTGGTGATCATGCTGAAAATATTTCTGATCTAGCCCGTGAAAAGATTAGGCGAAATGCTAAATATAATACTGATGCCTTAAATGACCTGAATGAAATTTATAATTCTGTTATAAAATCTTTAGACACCTCAATACGTGCATATACAATTAAAAATATTACAGATGCTGAGGAAAATTTAAAAACAGAAAATCAAATTGATTTATATAGGAATAATTATAGGAAGAAACAAATCAAACGTATTTATGAAGGAAAATGCAGCGCATTTGAGGGAGCATTATTCCTTGATTTAATAAGTGATTTAGAAAGAATTGATGACCATTCACATAATATTGCTAAGACTGTTATTGATAATATGATGTAAAGAGTAAAAAAGAAAAATACTATTAAATCAACAAAATGATAATAGTATTTTTCTTTTATATGATAAAATTATTTTTGAATGTGTTCTTGAATATAAATCAATGCTGCAAAACTTCTTGTAAGATACTTTCTAATTCCTTTGTTATGTAATGTCCCATTCCTTGTATAACTCGTACATCTATACTATATCCTACATTTTTCAAATTCATTGCTAAATCAATTACTGATTGATAGCAATTGTCCTTATCTCCAACTATGATTTTGATATTTCCTTGTTGCTTTACGCTTAAGTTTTTTGATTGTTCTACTTCACTGCTTGATACTGCTGGCATTATAAGCAACAGATCTTCTTTGATTTTCTCTTTTATTAATGCGTTTACTAAAATTCTACCACCTTGGCTAATACCACATATGATCTTTTTATTCGTTTGATAACCTCTTAAAACATCTTCAATTTGGTTCAATGCAATTTCTTCATCATCCCAACAATACTTATTTTTTGCATATACTTGACCTGATTGTATATAAAAAAGTCTTTTCTTATAAAAAACACTATTTAATCCAAATACTGATTTAAACTCCGAAAAATTTGTTCCTCTTCCGTGTACAAAAAAAATGGATACATCATCATTAATATTACTATTTAATTCATATACTTTTCTTTTTGAATTTTTAGAGAATTCATTAAATTTTCTCCATGAAAATTCTAATAAATTTTGAAATTCATCTAAATCACGGAGATTATCCACATCAGTATCACTTTCAAGCTCAATTGGATTAATCCAAATATTATTTTCCATTATTCTTTGAATAAAATCTTTTGCTTTATCTTTTTTGTTCATTATGCTATAAATACATAATTTAAGATGAATCGCTCTTTCTATCCATCCATAAGTCTGAAGTATATAATTAACTTGTTCTTCTGCTTGATCGAATTTTCCTTGGGAACACAATTGAAAAACTTTATCAATGTAAATGTCATATTTCATTATTTATTCTTTTCCCTTCACTCAAAATACAAAATATTATAATACTATCTATAATTCAGTCTAATTAAAATATTGTACAAAATCTAGCTTCGTATTAATATGCTTCTTCAGCAATATATACTCCCTCTATGTTGTTAAGCTGAAGAAGATATTCACCATGGTCACATTTTTTAGCAAGAGTAAGTGTCATGCTCAATCCAACCATTCCTTTATCTATTGTATTATCTTTCTTAACTTCAAGGTTAGATATTTTTGTTCCATCTGATTTTACCATGTTTATAAAATTTGTTATTCCAACTATGTCCTGCAGCTCTACATACACATCAATAACTTTCGAATGTGTTCTTGAATATAAATCTAATTTATGAAGGAATGTTACAACAGCCATTATATAAATACATGATAAAACAGCACCTTCATAAAAACCTATTCCTATAGCTAGTCCCATACAAGCACATGCCCAAAGCCCAGCAGCTGTTGTAAGACCTTTAACTTGATTACGTCCAACGACCATAATTGTACCTGCTCCTAAAAAACCTATTCCACTGATAACCTGAGCACCTAATCTGCTTGCATCAGTTGTGACCCCAAGAACATCTGTCATAAACTGGCTTGTTATCATTACCATTGTTGCACCTATGCATACTACTATATGAGTACGAAATCCAGCAGGTCTTTTCTTTTTTCCTCTCTCATGGCCCATTATACCTGCACATATTGTTGCCAAGGTTAATCTTACAAAAATAGAAACCATATTTAATTCTCTTAAGTAATGCATTACTTCATTATATGTGTTTATCATTTTATAGCCCTCCTAAGTCTTTTACTTTAAAATATTAATTAATACATAAATTTATCTGTAGTAATTTCAAATAAAAGATATCACTTTAAATATAAATGTTTTTATAAAAAAATTATATTTATGTTAAAATATTCTTAATATGGTTTAAAGAATGTATATCTATATTTTATAGCTAAAAAGGCAATGTGTCACTAAAAATGCATCATTGCCTCATTATTGTATTAATTTAAATATATTATTCTGTTCATATTATCAGTTGAACAATTGTAAAATTTCATCATCATCCAGCCTGTTTAAAAACATGTCAGAACTTAAATCATTGCTTAATACTTTGCTTATCATCTCTCTTTTAGAATTCTGCAGTTCAATAATTTTTTCTTCTATTGTATCATTAGATATAAGTTTAATAACTTCTACAACATTATTCTGTCCTATTCTATGAGCCCTGTCAGTTGCCTGATCCTCTACTGCTGGATTCCACCATGGATCAAAGTGTATTACAATATCAGCACTTGTAAGATTAAGTCCTGTTCCTCCTGCCTTTAATGAAATAAGAAATATATTGTTATCCCCTTCATTAAATTCATTGACCATTTTCATTCTTTCTGAGCTTGATATTGAACCATCCAGATATGAATAACTCATATTCTTTTCTTTTAATACATTGCTTATATTTTTCAGCACTGAAGTAA
>JBJEJM010000190.1:0-3161 GCA_051878075.1 Clostridium sp.
TGAAATAGCTTTTATATCAATAATATTAGGTTCCTTTTTAGGAATTTTGATAGGTCTCAGCAGAACATCGAAAAATAAGGTAGTTCTTTTTATAAATAGGCTGTATTTTGAAGCTTTCAGAATAATCCCCACCCTTGTATGGCTTTTTATATTTTACTTTGGTGTAACAACTGCATTAAATATAGATCTTGGTGGAGAGATAGTTTCAATAATAGTATTTACATTATGGGGAGCTGCTGAAATGGGAGATATAGTAAGAGGTGCACTTCAGTCACTTCCAAAACACCAGATTGAATCAGCAGAAGCATTGGGGCTTAATAATTATCAGGTTTACAGATATGTAATGATTCCTCAGGCTATAAGAAGGATGATACCAGGGACAATAAATCTTGCAACAAGAATGGTAAAGACTACTTCTCTTGTAGTCTTGATAGGTGTTATAGATGTAGTGAAGATAGGACAGCAGATTATAGAATCATCAAGATTTGAATTCCCTACTGCATCATTTTGGATATATGGATTTATATTTTTCTTGTATTTTATAATATGTTATCCACTATCAAAAATATCTAAGAATCTTGAAGCAAAATGGAATAATTAGAAATGTAATGTTTTTTAGCAGACTAAATAGTTATCATTCAGATGTTACAACTAGAATATACGAGGAGGAAGATTATGAATAAGCAGAATAATCCTGTTTTACTTCAGGTACAAAATGTACATAAGAAGTATGAAGATAACAGAGAAGTATTAAAAGGAATTGATTTAAGCCTTCATAAAGGAGAAGTTCTTGTTATACTTGGTCCTTCAGGATGTGGTAAGAGTACATTTTTAAGATGCCTGAATGGTCTTGAAAATATACAAGGTGGAGATATTAAATTCAAGGACATGAGTTTTAATGATAAAAATATCAACTGGCAGGAAATTCACCAGAAGATAGGAATGGTATTTCAGAATTATGAGTTGTTTCCTCATATGACTGTAATGGAAAATATAATGCTTGGACCTTTAAAAGTGCAGAAAAGAAATAAAGCTGAGGTTACAGAACAGGCAGAAAAATTACTGAATAGAGTTGGGCTTTTAGATAGGAAGGATGCATATCCACGTCAGCTTTCAGGAGGTCAGAAACAGAGAATAGCAATAGTAAGGGCATTATGTATGAATCCTGAAATAATTTTATTTGATGAAGTTACTGCTTCTTTAGATCCAGAAATGGTAAGGGAAGTCCTTGATGTTATTCTTGGACTAGCTAAGCAGGGGATGACAATGGTTATTGTAACTCATGAAATGGGGTTCGCACAGGCAGTTGCAGATAGGATAATCTTTATTGATGAGGGAAAAATCTGTGAAGAATCTGATCCTCATGAATTTTTTACAAATCCAAAGACAGAGCGTGCTAAGCAGTTTCTTAATATATTTCAATTTTAATGTGTTGAAGATTAAGAATTGATGTGAGCATTTCTTAGAGAGAATTTATTGAATTAGATTAATAATTAGATTAATAAAATGTAGATTTATTCATATGATTTTATATTACCATATTATAAATTTTGAAAGGATGAGTGAATATGAACAAGTTAAAAAAATTAGCAGCAGTATTACTTGCAGGAGCATTATCAGTAACATGTCTTGCAGGCTGTGGAAGTTCAGGAAATTCTAAAGATAATTCAGCAGATTCTAATAAAAGCTCTGTTGAAGCAATAAAGAACAGAGGAAAAATTAAAATTGGTGTATTTAGTGATAAAGCACCATTTGGATATGTAGATTCTAATGGAGAAAACCAAGGATATGATGTATATATTGCAAAGAGATTTGCAAAAGATCTTTTAGGTGATGAATCAAAGGCAGAATTTATTCTTGTAGATGCAGCAAGCAGAGTTGCATATCTTGAATCAAATAAAGTAGATATCATAATGGCAAACTTTACTGTCACTGATGATAGAAAAGAAAAAGTTGATTTTGCAAATCCATACATGAAGGTTGCACTAGGTGTAGTTTCACCAGAAAGTGCATCAATTACATCACCCGATCAGTTCAAAGGCAAAAAGATTATAGTTGCTAAAGGAACAACTGCTGAAACATTTATGACTGAAAATTATCCAGATGTAGATCTTGTTAAATATGAACAGTATTCAGAAATATTCCAGGCATTAAAAGATGGACGTGGTGATGCTATATTAAGTGATAATACAGAGGTTATTGCATGGGCTAAGGATAATCCAGGATTTACAGTAGGTATTTCAAATCTTGGAACTCAAGATACAATTGCACCAGCTGTAGCAAAAGGAAACACCGATCTTCAAGACTGGATTAATACTGAACTTGCAACTTTAGGCAAAGAAAACTTTATACACAAAGCTTATGATGAAACATTGAAATCAGTTTATGGTGAAGAGTTTGAAGACAGCCTTGTTGTTGAAGGTGGAGCAGTCAAATAGGAGCTGTTTCTATAATTAATAAAATAAAAAGCATTACCCAAAATGGTGATGCTTTTTTTATGGAAGTAATTCAAACCAGAAAGAATAAATTGTGATATAATTTTTTATGTACTATAAAAACATTAAATTATGATTTATTTTTATAAATCTGTCTGGAGGAGAATATGGATAAATTTTTAATTAAAAATACAACAAGAGCAGAAAGAGAAAAAATTGTAAGGGATTCATTAGGATACAGCGATATATGCTGTGAGGACTGCTCAGATGGTTACGATATGTATCAGCCATACATAGATGGTGAAATGGAAATAGCAGAGATTACAGCTTCATATAAGGCAAATTATGTATCTGAATCATTAAATCATATTGGAAATGGCAGATGTAACTTAAGATAATATGAAAGCTGCTATTATAAAAGAATAGTGATTTTACAGTTAAGTTTATAAATACTAAAAATGCAGATTTCCACTTTTGGTAAATCTGCATTTTTATTTTTTTAGTGTATTTAGTTTTCTATTTTTAATTTTTCAGCTAATAGATAAATTCCTTTCATTAACTTTTCAAAATTATTTACTATTTCAACTGATTTTTCGCTATCTTTTAATACTGTTTGAGATGAAGCAGCAACTTCTTCACTTGTAGCTGATAAAGTGGATATGTGATCTAATATTGCTATATTTGAATTATTGATTTCATGTATCATATTTTTAGTATTTAGAATTG
>JBJEJM010000191.1:0-14435 GCA_051878075.1 Clostridium sp.
ATTTTTATTTATTTTAGGAATGCATATATTTAAATCATAAGTTGATAATTATGCTTATCCTTTAACTTCAATATTATTGTAATTCTTCTTAAGTTAATTGTTAATATGTGTATTTTAAAGAAATAACCAGTAATTCATTGTAAGTTAAAGCAATATAACCATTATTTTAAAAATTATTTAATTTTAATTCAATTGTCTACTTTTCGCCCTATAATAACATAAAAATTCCTTTTTAATGCTGTATTAATATATTATGAATAATATATTAATCTGCAATCTATAAATAAAAAATAAATCCCAGACTCTACATAGTCTATGATCTATTTTCTATTTAAATATCATCAGCATGAACATATGTATTTCTTCCTTTTTCTTTTGCAGCATATAGTGCTTTATCAGCATCTTTTATGTAGTCTTCATAAGTCTTATCATTTATTGAACATGTTGTACATATTCCAATACTTAATGTAATTTTGCTGCTAATCTCAGAATACTTATGTTCTAAATTAAGATTATCAATATTTTTCCTTATTCTATCAACTACAGAAATAGATTCTGCTTTATCTGTTTTTAGTAAAACTATAACAAATTCTTCACCACCATACCTTGCTACAAAATCATAAGATCTGCATGATTGTTTAATTGCTTCAGCTACACTCTTTAAAATCATGTCACCTTCTGGATGTCCATAGTTATCATTGTATTTCTTAAAATAATCTATATCCATCATTATAAATGAAATTGGACTTCTTTTTTTAATGATTAAATTCCAGTTATCACTTAAATATGTATCTAATGCTCTTCTGTTTGAAAGTTTAGTCAGTCCATCAGTTTCACTAAGATTTTTAAATAATTTATTTAATCTATTAATTTCTTTATTCTTTTTAAATATTATAATAGCAAAAACAAAAATCATTAAGGTTACAACTGCTAATGCTATAATTATTATTTTCATATTATTTTTTTGATTTCTAAGGCTTGTAATTATATTCATGCTCTTCTCAGCTTCAAATTCTTTCATTAAATATTGCGAATATTGAATATTACTATTATGCTGCTGTTCTGATTTAAATTCATTGTTTTTTTCTAAATATTTTATAACATTTTTGTCATCGCCTAATGCCTTATAATCAAGATATATTTTATCATTATGTATATCATATAAATATGTTAAATTTCTTTCTATCGCATCATTTTGAGCTTTTTTATGATATTCAAGTGCCTGATTATAATTTCCCATTTTATAATTAAGATCTCCATAAAGTTCATTTATACTTATATCAAAATCATAAAAATAAAATCTCTCTATTGATTCATATCTGGCTTTTACACTATTTAACAATATTAATGCTTCATTGGGATTATTCATTCTAATTTCAAGATCAACTTTTACTGCATCCATAACTATTTTCAGCTGCTCTTTATACGATAAGTTTTCATAATCTTCTATAATTTCTTGAAACATATTATAATACTTTTGAGCATTTTCAAAGTCATTCAGTTTAGTATATGATTCAGCTAAATTTACTAAAGCATATGATTTTACTACAATTTCTTCCTGTTTATCTTCTGATGTAAAATCAACTGCTTTTAATAAATACTTGATAGCTTCATCATAGTTTTTACTGTACAAATAATCTATTCCTATATCAGTTAACATATTAGACATACTTTTATATAGTTTTTGTTCATACATTAAATTCAACGATTTCAATTTACAATTTATAGATTCTATATTTCTTTCATCATACCAATATAATACTCCTAGTACAAAGTAAGCTTCATAAGTACTTTCATGATTTATTTCTTTTGCTATACTTAATATGTCTTCCATTAATTCTATAGACGTATCTAAATCATTTCCAATATTATAAAGATCATATGCTCTATTTATACTTAATGATATCAAGGTATCAATTTTATTATTACTTGTACACATTTCTGACATTACATTAAATGCTTCAGCTGACTTTTCATATTCTTCTTCATTTAAATAGGCTCTGCTCAATTCATAGTACACTTTTGCTTTAATTTCTATGTCCATATTTTCTGTAAAATTTTTAATTGATTTGTTGAACTTATCAATCGCATCTGATAATCTAAAATTAATAATATCTATATATCCAAGAATAAAATTTGATTTTGAAATAATCTCCTTATTTTTTTCATCTTGCAATCTCTGCAAAATACAGTTTTCCATTTCATCTATTTCTTCTTTACTTCCACAATCTATTTCTTCGTTTAATAATTTTTCCACATAAAAGTTTACTTTATCTTTTTCATTATTTTTTACTGTATTAGGATAGTCATGAAAAAATGTCATTCCATATAATAATGTAATAATAATTATTATCCATAAAATTATCAGTCTAATTTTTCTCATTATTGCTCCGCAAATTCCATCTGTTGATATTTTTCGATTTTTTTATTAAATTATAACATAAAAATATGTGTTTTACATTTTGGATATTTATTTTTATAATATTTTTAGAATAATAATAAGTCTTTGATATATAATGCTATTGTGTCTTTTTACATAATAATATTACATAAATTAATAAAACAAGCAGAAATAAACACTAATATTCACTTCTGCTTTTACTAAACAATTTATTTATAATCATCTACATCAAATTCACGCTCTTTGTAGTAATACTTTCTGTCTTCTTCAGTAATTTCACGAATAACTTTGCATGGATTACCTGCTGCAATGACATTATCAGGTATATCCTTAGTAACTACACTACCAGAACCGATTACAACATTATTTCCTATGTTAACACCAGGATTGATTACAACATTTCCTCCAACCCATACATTATCACCAATAGTAACTGGTATCCCATATTCATATCCTGAATTTCTTGAATCAGGATGTATAGGATGGCCAGCTGTATATATTGATACATTTGGTGCAAACATAACATTCTTCCCTATAGTAACCTTGCCTACATCAAGTATCACACAATTATAGTTTGAATAGAAGTTTTCCCCTACTTCTATATTACTCCCATAATCACATCTAAAAGGCTGTTCAATATGGACTTCTTCTCCTGTCTTTCCTAATAAACTCTTAATTATATGTGTCATTTCTTCTCTTTTGTCAGGTCTGCATGTATTATATTCATATACTTTAAGTTTTGCTGACATTCTCTCCTCTTTAAGTCCATCCATCCATGATTTGTATGGAAGTTCATTTAACATTCTTTCTTTTTGATTCATACACAACACCTCTATTTGATATTTATTAAATTTTTAACATCCACTGATGAATACATGTTTTACAATAATACTTTAATTAAAAATAATTTTTTAAATCCGTCATTGAATATATTTCATTAAATTCCATTTATATATTATATCTATGATATATAATTCATACTAAATTGTAAATAAAAAGACCCTCTCAAAGTATACTTTTACTGTATAGTCTGAGAGGATTTCTGTTAATTATTATAATCAACTTTTTTTGTAAGTCTATTCAATTCATCTATGGCAGCTACAAGCTCTACTTCATATTCTTCATATAAATCGCCTTCATCTTCACCTAGCTGCTCTTCATAAAATCTTATTAAAGATTTAAGTTCTTCTATTCTATCCACGTATTTCTCCTTATAAACTTCTAGCTGCATTTAATGCACTTTCATAATCCGGATCACTTGAAACTTCACTGCAATATTCAACATAAGTAACTTTATCATTTTCATCAACTACAAAAATTGACCTTGCTAATAATCCCACTTCTTTTATATAAACTCCATAATTCTTCCCAAAGTCCCTATTTTTATAGTCTGATAATGTTGTTACTTTATCTATTCCAGCAGCTCCACACCATCTTATCTGTGCAAATGGTAAATCCATTGATATTACATAGATATTAACGCCATCAAGTTTTGCTGCTTCTTCGTTAAACCTTCTTATTTCTCTATCACATACTGGTGTATCTACTGATGGAACAACAACAAAGATTCTTTTTCCTTTTGTATCTTTTAAAGATACATTTCCTAAACTGTTATCTGTAAGATTAAAATCTGGAGCATTATCTCCTACTTTAACTTCATTTCCTTCAAGAGTTACATTTTTACCTTTGAATGTTATATTCATATAAATTTCTCCTTTGTATTTTTATTTTATGTAGTACATAATCAAAACTATTTTTTCCAATATATCTTATTTTGAAACATATTAAAAAAGTATTTCTTATTTTATGCTTCCATTAGATTTAATAACATCTTCATACCAATAAAAACTATCTTTCTTTATTCTCTCTAAATCTAATGTTTCATGATCCGTTCTATTTACATAAACTAATCCATAACGCTTTCTGAATCCTTGAGCTGAACTTAGAAGATCCATAAATGACCATGGACAATATCCCATCATTTCAACACCATCTTCTATGGCATCTTCACAAGCTTCAATATGACTTCTCAAATAATCTATTCTATAATCATCATGTACTTTTCCATCCTCAACTACATCCGGAGTTCCAAGTCCGTTTTCTGTTATTATAAGAGGAAGATGATATCTCTGCCAGTATTCATTTAAAGCTACTCTTAAACCGCTTGGATCAATTGCTGCACCATATTCACTTGCAGTAAGTTCAGGATTCATAGACATTTTAAACAATCCATACATATCAAAATCAACAGTTCCTTCTCTGCTTCCAAAAGGATGATTTTCATCTTCTGGAAGAGCAGAAGCACAATTAGTTCTATAATAATTAACTGCAATAAAGTCCATCTTTGCAGATTTTAAAACTGCCTTATCGCTCTCTTCCATATGTGGCATTATGCCTCTCTTTTTAAGGTAATTCATATAGTAACCTGGATACTCACCATAATAATGCATATCAAGCATATAATAAACCTTAAAGTTATCATTCATACGAGCTGCATAAACATCTTCAGGTCTGCAGGTTAATGGATATGTAACAGAAGAAGACACTGCTGGCCCTATCTTTCCACCATTAACCATCTCATGGCAAGCATTAGTTGCAAGTGCATGAGCAAGACACATATTGTAATCCATCTGTGCACGCATTTTATCTATCTTTAATTCATCTTTTTCATCATATATGTTTATTCTCTCATTTACTCTTACTATAAGATTCTGCTCATTATGTGGCTGCCATAGTTTAACACGATCACCAAATTCCTTAAAGCATATTCTTGCAAATCGTTCAAAGGCATATACTGTTTCACGACTTTCCCATCCGTTATACTTTTCTACTAAAGCAAATGGTAAATCAAAGTGATATAAAGTTACAAATGGCTCTATATTATTTTTAACTAATTTATCAATTACTCTATTATAGAAATCTATTCCTTTCGTGTTTATCTCACCATCACCATCTGGAATAATTCTAGTCCACGCTATTGAAAATCTATATGTCTTCATTCCAAGTTCTTTCATCAAATCAATATCATCTTCAAAGTTATGATAAAAATCTGATGAAATTTTAGTATCTGCCTGAATATCTGATTTCTTGAATGAATTGAAGTCAGCTACACTCATTCCTTTGCCGTCTTCATCCCATGCCCCCTCAATTTGAAATGCTGAAGATGATGCTCCCCATAAAAAATTTTCTGGAAATTTACTAGTCATATTTTTTATACTGCTGAATATTTTATTAAATTCAGCTCTCCTTTCAAAATATTTTCTGTTCTATTTAAGCATATGAATATCTAAACTTTATATTGAGATCTTAATTAACTACTATTCTGCTATATCTTCAAAACCGATAATATATGTAAGTATTGCAGAACCAAAAAATGCTACTGCACATCCAGCAAGATAACTTAAAAATCCTGTAAGTCCTGCTGAAGCATAAACTGGTATTGTTAATATCCCCTGATTTGCAAAAGCATTACCAAAAGCTCCTCCAAACCCCATTATTCCTCCACCTATTGCTCCACATATAACTGCACATATCATAGGCTTCTTTAATCTAAGGTTTGCTCCATATATAGCTGGTTCTGTTATTCCAAATAAAGCTGTTACTGATGCAGACATTGCTATTGTCTTTAAATTTTTATTCTTCGTCTTAAAAAATACACCTAAAGCAGATCCAGCCTGTGAAAAGTTAGCTGCGCCTGCAAAAGCTAAGAGGTTCTGTCTTCCTGTTTTTGCAACATCATTTATTCCTATTGGAAGCAAAGCTCTGTGCGCTCCAAAAATAACAAGTACACACCATAGTCCGCCTATAAAGGCTCCGCAAAGTGTTGGACTTAGTTCATAAATAAATTTATAAGCAACGTTTATACCATTACCAATGTATATACCTATTGGTCCAAATAAAAGCAGCGTTGCTGGAAGCATTATTAATAAACATAATGTAGGTACAATAATTATTTTTATTACTTCTGGAATGTATTTTTCTAAATATCTTTGAACATAAGATAAAATAAAAATAGAAATTATAATTGGTATAACTGATGATGTATATGAAGCTTTAGTTACGTTTAATCCCAAAAATCTTACTGCCTCTTCACCTGTCATAAGAGCTGTAAATGCTGGATAACATAATGCTGCTCCTATAATCATGGATATAATTTCATTGGCCTTAAATACTTTAGCTGAAGTATAAGCAAGCATAATAGGCATAAAATAAAATATTGCATCAGATAATGCATTTAAAATAATATAACTCTGATCTTCTTTGATGTTAATTCCATATTTATTGCTATAATACATAGCCACAACAGATAATATTCCCTTTATCATTCCTGAACCTGCTATAGCCGGTATAAGTGGTGTAAAAATTCCTGCAATAGTTGATAAGATATTATTTAACAAATTCTCTCTTCCTTTTGAATCTGCTGCAAAGTTCCTAGATGTATTATTTTTAGGTATTAACTTGATTATTTCATCATATACTTTTGTTACCTTATTTCCTATAACAATCTGAATCTGTCCCATACTTTCTACAACAGTAATAACACCTTCAGTCTTTGATAATAGATCTTTATTAACTTCTGCTATATCATTTACTTTTATTCTTAGTCTAGTCATGCAGTGAGTTAATTCATTTATGTTTTCACTACCACCTAAATAAATTAAAATATCTTCTGCAATTTTAATATAATTCAATGATAAATTCCTCCTTCTTTTGTAAAAGATAAACGTAAATTAAATTTATAAAAATGCTTATATAAATCTATAATTACTTTTAAAGAAAAATTATTTATTAATAATAATTATTAATAAATAATTTATAAACATTATAGCAGTAAATCTTTTATTTGAAAATAACAATTATCATCATATCAATTAAAAATAAATGCAAGTATTTCTTTTTTCCTTGTTCAAAGCCTCCTTTTAATGAGCGCTGTATATTAAAAAAAGATGACATCTGCATGTCATCTTTTTTAATTTACTATTTTTTATAAATCCTATTTACTCTTATCTGCAAATGCAAATATTCTTTCAAAATTCAATTTAATATTTCCATCAATACTTAATTCTTCTAAATATTTATTAAATTCTTTAACAAATAAGCTCTTTTTATCTTCTGGCAGATTATCTAGAAAAAGTTTTAATCCTACAGAATCAAAAAAATTATAAGCTTCTTTCACTGAATTAAATCTGAAACTGAATTCCTTTTTTGAAACCTTAATATTATTAAAGCCTGCATCATTCAAATTTAATCTAAATTTTTCTTCATCCGTAACATACCATGGATTATCCCAATTATCATAATAATCATTTAATTTTAACTTTTCTATTACTCTATTGGTCAAATATATAAGTGGATGAGATTCATTCAAAAGCGGAAATTGTAATGCTATGTGCCCACCTGGTTTAAGTGCTTTTGAAAAAGCATTTAAAGCACCCTCAATATTCTTAACCCAATGTAATACTGAATTTGAAAAGATAATATTGAATTTATTTACATATTGCATATCAACTAAACTTATATTAATAAATTCAACATTACTTATATCAGTATTTTCTGTTGCTTCAATGCATTTATTTATCATTGAAGCTGATGAATCAATTCCTATAACATGACCTTTAGGAACTTTAGATGCAATCTTAACAGTAAAATTTCCAACTCCACACCCTGCATCAAGTATATAGTCTCCCTCAGAAATTTGAACATGTTTTAGAAGTTCTTCTCCAACATTTTTTTGTAATTTTGATGATGATTTATATTTGGAAGCATTCCATACATAAGACATCTTAAATTCCCCCCATCTTAATAAAACTTCCACTTCTATATTATACCATTTTGCATGTATTTTCCCAGAGCACCTTGTACTCTTATATAATTTAATCTTTCAGTTCCATCACATGTTTTCTTTACTATAAAAACCACAATAATATATTTTATTAAAAATCTATATTTTATATTCTCTACATATTATATCCGTAAGAACTTTTGTACCTTCTATTATTATTGATACTCCATTACCTGGATGTGTTGATGATCCTATAAAAAATAATCCTTTTACTTTTTTAGACTTCATATGAGGTCTAAAATAAATACTCTGAGTTAATTTATGACTTAATCCAAATGCGCTTCCCTTATAAGCATAAAACATTCTTTCAATATCTTGTGGTGTAAGATATTCTTCAACTTCTATATATCTTTCTAAACTTTCTAATCCTTCTATTCCTGTGATTTCTTTAATTATTCTATTTCTAAGTCGTAATATGGTCGATTTATCCCACTTTATATTTTTATGATATAAATCTGGCACCCTGACCATAATGTTTAATACTGATTTTGAACTGATGCATATACCATCATCTACTGCACATGGATAATACATGTATATTGATGGATTATATGGTATATCTCCTTTAAAAGGTTTCTGAATAGAATCTTTAAATTTACTGTTAATAAAAATATTATGAACATTCAAGTTATCATATTTCTTTCCAAGGCCTAGATAAATAATAAATACAGAACATGAAGTTTGAAATTTTCTTATAAGTTCTTTATTAATATTTTTATCTATAAGATTTTCCACCGCATATGGATAATCAGCATTGCATATTACTATATCACTCTTATAAAATTCTTTATCTGTTTTTACACCTACTGCCCTTCCATTTTTAATAACAATTTCCTTAACTTCTGTATTTATTTTTATATTTCCTCCCAATTCATAAATTAATTTTTCCAATGCACAAATATACTTATAGACTCCTCCTTTTATATAACAAAACCCATATGCATGAGATATAGCTGGAATCATAGTATATAAATTTGAGTTAGTATAAGGATCGACTCCCATATACATTGATTGAAAATTTAAATATTCTCTTATTTTTTCATTATCTATAAATTTCGATATATATGAATCTGACGTTTTAAATGGGTCTAATTTCAAAATTGTTTTAATTGAATCAAAGTTAATTAATTCATTACATTTTATCATAGGTCTGTTTAAGAATTTATTATTTACTTTCCAATATTTATTTAAGGTTTTATATAGAAATCTTTCAAATTGAAGTGGTAATCTATCTTCTATTTTTTCAAGTTCATTAATCGTCTTTTTTAAATTACTAGAAAATGAATATTTTGCCCCATCAGAATAAAATACATTATATATTGGATCTAAATTTATAAGTTCAAAATAATCTCTATAATCTCTCCCTGATGAAGTAAAAATATCTGTATATGTATGTGGAGTCATTAAAATACTTGCAGTCAGATCAAAGTTGAAATCACCACATTTTTTAATATTAACCTTGCCTCCTATATAATTTTCTTTTTCTAATATTGTAACCTTGAATTTCTTTTTTAATAATCTTACAGCACTGCATAGTCCTCCAATTCCGCTTCCCACAATTATAATATTTTCCATTATTAATGCTCCTTCTCTCTATGTCTAGAATAAAATGAAGCCTGCAATTCCTGATAATATTGCCAATAATATAGGGTCCAGCTTAAATTTATAATTAAGTATAAATGCTGTTACAAAAATTAAAAAACTTCTCACATTTGCTGTAACATCACTTCTCAACATTACTGCAGCTGCTGCAATAAGGCCGACTGCACTCAGTCTTATGTATTTTAAAATTCCGTCAACATATTTATTATCATTATGTTTCATGAAAAGTTTTGATATTATAAATATGATAATTGCTGATGGCATAATTACACCTAAAGTGGCACATGCAGATCCCAAAATTCCAGATGTTTTATATCCTACATATGTAGCTGTATTGACTGCAACTGGACCTGGAGTTACCTGGCTTATTCCAATAATATTAGTAAAGCTTTCACTGGTCATCCATCCATTTACATCTACTACTTCATGCTTAATTAACGGAAGCATGGCATATCCTCCGCCAAAACTAAATAGACCAATTTTAAAAAATGTCAGAAATAAATTAATAAACATTTTACTTTCTCCTTACAACATCTAATATTCCAATTACTGCAGCACCTAAAATCACATATATAGGTGTAACATTAAAAAATGCTACTAAGATAACTGCAAGAAGTGGTATTATAAAATTTCGTTTATTTACATTAGCTGTCTTACCCATACTTATTACTGGAACTGCTATAAGTGCTACTACTGCTGGTCTTATTCCCTGAAATATTCTTTGAACAATAGGACTGTTTTCTATTCCTATAAATACTGATGCAATTAAAATGATTATTATTACTGAAGGCAGTATAGCTCCCAATGTAGAAATTATTAAACCTATAATTCCTTTCATCTTCTGACCTACAAAAGCACTTATATTAACTGCAAGCGGTCCCGGTGCTGATTGGGAAATAGCCACCATATCAAGAAATTCTGTTTCATCTATCCACTTTTTCTTTTCAACCACTTCCTTTTGTATTATTGGAAGCATGGCATATCCCCCGCCTAGAGTAAATGCTCCAATTTTAAAAAAAGTAATGAACATATCAAATAATTTTTTCATATACTTCACCTGCCTTGTTAAAATATTATGTTACTTGCTATAACGATTAGGATATTCAATATATATTTAGTTTTATCCTGTTTCTAAATATATATTATATTTTTTTAAATCTTAAATACTCTTTTACTTTTTTAATTCATCAAAAAATTCAGGGGTCTGATTTAAATAAAACTATCTAAATCAATCCTCTGAATTTTTATTGCTTCCTATAAAATTAATTTTTTATTTAACCCATGCTCCACTGCCATTTACATAATATCCATCAATCCATGTATCAGCAGCCATCTTTCCATCTCCAAAGTAGAAATAATACCAGACTCCATCAATCTTTCTCCATCCTTTGCTCATGACTCCTTCTATTCCACCATCAGATTTTTGGTTAAAGTAATACCAGTATCCATTTATTTCCTGCCATCCTGTTTTCATTATTCCAATATTAGATGTACTGCTTTCATCTAAATAATAGTAAGTTCCATTTAAGTTTATAAATCCTGTTGCCATTTTTCCGTCACTATAGAAATAATACCAGTTTCCATTATCATTTAACCAGGCAGTCTTCATAAATCCTTTTACCTTATCTCCTTCTGCCTGAGGGCTGAAATAATACCAGTTTCCATCAATGGATTTCCATCTTGTTATCATTTTTCCAAACTCATCTCCTGATCCATTTGGATCTAGATAATAATGTGCTCCATTAAGATCTATAAAACCTGATGCCTGTACCCCATTACTGTAAAAATAATATGTTTTTCCATTTAAGTCCATCCATCCTGTCTGTTTTTCACCATCTTCTCTTTTATAAAATCTTTTCCCGTCATATGTATTCCATCCAATTGGATATCTGTACATCCATACATTAAAAGAATCCTCAAGCTTATATTTATAATCTTCCTGTGCCTTTTTATATATATCTGTATTTCCAGTCAATTTAGTTTCTTCTTCAAATGCATTAGCTGTAATTGTAGTAACGCTGTTAGGAATATTAACAGTCGAAAGCTTTTTGCATCCCCGAAAAGCATCTTCTCCTATAAATGTTAAACTATTTCCTAATTCTACATTTATTAAATTTTCACATCTAAAGAATGTATAATCACCAATTTCTTTAACATTCTCAATCTTAATCTTCTCTAAATTTTTATTATCTTCAAATGCACCATCCTGTATAACTTTTACTTCTGAAGGCACTGTAATTGATCCGCTAGCTTCTTTACCATCTAATAAAACACTTTGTACTATAGATAATCCATCATCATTCTGCTGTTTTTTTAGCCATAGTGTTCCTTTAAATGCACCCCTGCCTATTTTAGGACTATCTGCTTTAAATTCAATATCACTCAGCTTTTCACAATACTCGAATGAATTGCCTTCTATTTCTTTTACTGAAGAGGGAATATTAGCTTTTTTCAAATTATCACATTGTGCAAAACAATCACTTCCAATAAACTCTACACCTTCTTCAATATTTACTTCAACAAGATTCCTACATCCAATAAATGCCCCACAATTTATTTTCTTTACAGTCCCTGGTATAGTAATCTTAGTTATTTTGTCATTGCCGAAAAATAATTGTTCACTTATCTCTGTAACATTTGATGGAATTTCTATTTCTCCAGATATATTTTCATCCACACTTTTAAGAACTCCATTTTCAATATTGAATCCATTTTTATCTGCTGCACATACATTTATACCTGAAAATACATAAGTACACATTGAAGCAGCCATTATTCCTAATATTACATTTCTATTTTTAATCATAATAATTCCTCCATATATTTTCTTAATAATTAATACAAAATTATTTTTACATTTATGGTACTTCTTTCAAGCATTACAATTAATTCAATATATAAAAAGGAACGATAATTAATAAAATTATCATTCCTTCATAATCATTTATTAAATATACTTCATTCAAAATAATATATTATGCCATTTCATTTGACATAATTGAATTTTTCTCTTTCTTTTCAAGTCTTATTACTTCTTGAAATGCCTCTACATCTTTTGCTACTACACCGCTTAAAGCTAATAGAGAAATTAAATTTGGAATAGCCATCAAACCATTCATTACATCTGAAAAATTCCATACAATCTGTAATGTAGTTGTTGCTCCAATATATGAAACAAGTGAAAATACAATACGATATATAATGCAGTATTTAGGTTTCTTTACAAGATACTCAAAAGCTTTTTCACCATGATATTCCCATCCTATGATAGTTGAAAATGCAAATAGTGCTATTCCTATACTTACAAGGATTGCGCCGCCTTTACCTAAAACTGTTGAAAATGCTAAAATTGTGAGTGCAGAACCTGTAACAAGTTCTCCTGATGCATCTACTGTTCCAAGTACACCTGAGCTTGCAATTGCAAGACCAGTTATTGTACATACAACTATAGTATCAAAAAATGTACCTGTCATATTTATATAACCCTGACGTACTGGATTATCAGTTGTGGCAGCTGCTGCAGTGATAGCTGCTGAACCAAGGCCTGCTTCATTTGAAAATACTCCTCTTGCAACTCCCCATCTTAATGACTGCATCATACTTACCATAATTGTGCCGCCAACGCCTCCTGCTACAGATTCCATATTAAATGCCATTGAAAAAATTGTTTCTAATCCACTTGGAAGATTATTTATATTACCTAAAATTACAATGATTCCTGCTACCACATAAAATACTGCCATTGATGGAACTACAACTTGTGATACCTTTGAAATATTTTTAATACCACCAACTATTATAGTAAGTGCTAAAACAGTTATTACTACTCCTGTAATCCATACAGGTACATTAAAAGTCTCACCTAAAGCTGCTGAAATTGAATTTGCCTGAGTTAAATTCCCTATTCCAAATGAAGCCAATACTGTAAATAATGCAAATAAGAATCCCATTAAATTTCCAAGCTTCTTATTTTTAAATGCATGCTTCATTGTATACATTGGTCCACCAGACATTTCCCCATTTTCATTTAAAACTCTATATTTTATAGCCAGCATACATTCTGCAAATTTTGAAGTAAGTCCAAAGCAGGCAGAAATCCACATCCATACTAATGCTCCTGGTCCACCTAAAACCATAGCAGTTGCAACTCCTACAATATTTCCTGTTCCTATTGTTGCAGCAAGTGCTGTCATTAATGCAGAGAATGGAGATATATCACCACTTCCTCTTCTCCTTGTTCTTGCTTCTCTGCTTAATACGCTTTTCAATGCATATCCCAAGTTCCTCCACGTCATGAACTTTAAGCGTATTGTAAGAAATATTCCTGTACCTACTAGTAATACCAGCATAACCGGCCCCCATACAAAGTCATCGATTTTAGATAAAATTTCTGAAAATTGTTCCATAAATAAGCCCCCTTGTTATTAAATTTATTATGTATATTAAGTATTTCTTACTTGCAACTTTCATATAAAAGTATACTTTTTATAAAAATAAAAAAATCCACAATAACAGAACAAATTGAGACGTCATTGTCCTGAAATCATAGATTATAATTTCTAAAATATATAATTTTAATTTAAAACAATT
>JBJEJM010000192.1:0-3154 GCA_051878075.1 Clostridium sp.
CTCATATATTCATGAAATATGCATTAATGTCAAAAATTATTTTCTACTATTATATAAATTAATATAATTATAATAATTTACTTTATATCAATTATATACTAACATAAAATTACCAATACTTCAAATATATTTTTACATATTTAGTAATATACGTATCTTAATTGTTATTTTGGCATTTATTTTTCAAAAATAAAGTTTCTATTTTAGAATAATTATATAACTTCTTCATAAAAATTATGCATAAATTTTTATGAAGAAAAATTACTAAAAATAAGATTCAAATGTGAACTAAGTTCACATTTGAATTTTACATTTAATAAAAATTCATTTTTATTAAAATCCTTTTTGTTTAAGTCCATTAACTAATTTCACATAAAATTCACGTACATCAAAACCTTTAATATTTTCACGGTTTAAATCAATCATATCACCATGAGAAATCCCCCGTTTTCCCTTAAGTGTTAAGAACTCATAATCTGAACCCCATTTAAAAGATTTTTCTCCTACAAGTCCATCATTATCTCCATCAAAATACTTCACAAACATGCATGTACAATTCAATGGAAATTTACCTTTCAAAGGCTTATTAAGTTTACTTCCAATGCTTTGATAATAGACATTTTCTGAATCTCTCAAAAGCTCATTTCTTTTTTTACATGCACTTGCTGTAAGATCCGATACTGCTTCAATAAAATTGGGATTTGTATCACCAAGTTTCTTGAGTGTACTATTATACATTTTAGATATAAACTCTTTTTTGCTTTTAGGCACTTTAGATAAAAGGTAATCAGCAAACTCACATCCTCTATGAGGTGTATTTATAGTAGTAAGTGATGCAACATATTTATCAGCACCTAACATTGATAGTGCATATCTACAATCCAATCCGCCTTTTGAATGTGCAATAATATTTACTTTTTCACAATGTGTTTCTTTAATTATTTGTCTTATCCTATTGCTAAGTTCTTTTGCACTTTCTTCTACAGATAAGGCAGACTGGTGATTTCCATAATAAATAGAAGCCCCATTTTTCTCTAGTTCTTTAGGAATACGTCCCCAATAATTTAAATATCGGAAATCCCTGAAAAATACACCATGAACTAATAAGAGTGGATATTTTGTAGCACATAATTTATCTTCTTTACGTTTATCATCAATCAATATCTTATTATTCTCAAAATTAACTTCATCACTTACTATTTTAATAATTGATAATAGTACAATAATATGTACTATTGGTATCCAGCCACATATTATCCCTATTACCCTCCATCTGATTCCTAACTGGACAGATGTAGTATACACACGAATTATTCCATTCCAGAATACAATATTTTCAACTATAACAAGGATAAGTGTATTAATTCCCCATACTGCTGGATTATCAACAATCGTTCCAATTGGAAGATTACCTGAAAACCCTATAATGTAGTATATAATCGCTGCTATAGTACTTATGAGAAACGTACACAATAATTCACATCCATTTCTGCATATACGTAGTCTCTTAGTATTTAATTTAAAATTATATATTGAAGGAACAATATTAATAATTAAAAATAAAGTTACTAATATCAGTTTTATAGCCCAATTTACATTCTTAAATTCTGATATAGAGTATATATTTCCAACAATAAATATAATACATGCCACAATAATTTTTTCTAATGTCTTTATCAAACTTTTCATAAACTCCCCCATATTATAGATAATTTATGTACTTCTACAGTTTATATTTTACCTTCTTTTATTTAACACATTTAGAACATGGCTTTAATCCTTTTGCTTCAGCCTCTTTTAATGTATATTCATCTGGATCATTTAATGAACTGCATGTTTTATCATAGTGATATACCTTGCCCTTATTCTTTGATACATAAACTTTATTATTATCTGATGAATCTGCTTTAGAAATATTTTTAGTTTCTTTTTTGCTTTCTATATTCTTATCATCTTCCTTAGATTCAGAGCCTGATGAATTTGTTGTACTATTTTTCTTTCCTTCTGAACTGATTTTTGAAGGTTCTGCACTAAATACAATATTATCTCCATCACTCTCTGCAATGATTGTGCCACTTTCATCAGTTCTATATACTTTAATTTTTCTAGCATTAAGCTTGTCTAGTGTTTCTTTATTTGGATGCCCATAATCATTGTCCTTTCCTACACTTATGACAGCATATTTAGGATTAACTGCATCTAAGAATTCATTAGTTGAAGAGGAAGAGCTTCCATGATGCCCTGCTTTAAGAACATCAGCTCTTAAATCAAGCCCTTTATCAAGCATTTCTTTTTCTGAAACATCTTCTGCATCACCAGTAAAAATAAATGATGTATTTTTATATTCAAGTTTTATAACTATTGAATAATTATTGGCATCTTCATATTTACTGCTGTTTGGTGCAAGTACTGTACACTTAGCATCCCCAATATTAAATGTATCTCCTACTGATGGTACAGTAAATTTCATGTCTTTATTTTTTACTGCTTTGACCACATTTTCAAAAGTCTTTGTTGCAGCACTTATCTTTGGAAAATATACTCTCCCTATTTCATATGAATTTATTATATAATCCAATGATCCAATATGATCTTCATGTGCATGAGTTCCAACAACATATGTGAATTTTTTTATTCCTAATTTATTTAAATAATTTTTCAATGTTTCTTCATCATCATTGTTTCCTGCATCAATGAGCATATTTTCATTTCCCTGCTGAATTAATATTGAATCTGCCTGACCAACATCTATAAAGTGCACTTTAAGATCACTAATATATGTATCACTCTTCCTGTGCTGAAATCCACATCCAATAAAAATCACTGATAAAATCATTGTTATTAAAATACTTAAATATCTTTTCATCTTCTTCATTTCTACGCCTCCTTATACCAATAATTTTCTCTAAGCTTTATCCTACTCACAAAGTATACAATATTTGTTATAGTTTCACAAATATTGTATTTTGCAATTAAAACTATTATGTATAAACAAATTTAAAATAATATTTACTTAAAAAAATAGAGCCTAAATACATAGTCTCCATTTTAAAATAAATATATCTCATTAGAATTTTAACATTAACTAAATTCTAATGAGATGTTTATACAATAATCTTAAAATTTTATGCATAATTTTGCTTGAATAGTTTAT
>JBJEJM010000193.1:0-3137 GCA_051878075.1 Clostridium sp.
TAATTATACATTAGCATTGCATATTTATCAATTTTTTCATTAATTATAATATGTTCATAAAAAAGGATATATAATGCTTTATGTACCATATATCCTCAACTATCTAAAATAATATTTTAATTAATATTATTGCTATAATTATTTGATTTAATCCAACTAGCAATCCATAAGCTAGTGACCTTGGGCCTTCTTTAACTAAATCTGAAAATTTAACCTTTAACCCAATTGCAGCTAATGCTATTATTTCAAAATTACTGCTTATTACTTTAAAACCATGTTGAATAGTCATAGGTATTAATCCAAAACTGTTTATAACACATAATATAAAGAAACCTATTATATACCATGGAATACTCACGTGAGATTTCTTTTCTCTTTCAATTATCTCTTCCTTTGATACATGTTCCTCATGTTTAATATTAATTCTTGAAAATCCCATTACCACAAATACTAAAAATATAATTCTAATAATCTTGAATATTGTTGCCATTGTTGTAACATCATCATTAACGAACTTAGCTGATGCAATTACCTGACCTACTGACTGAAGGATACCACCAATCATAGCTGAAGTTTGTGTTAATGAATTGTTATATAATAGTGCTGTAATCATAGGAAGTGTAAACATTAATATTGTTCCTGTCAAATTAACAATAGTAACTGAAATTGCTTTATCTTTATCACTTGCATATATACATGGTGCTGTTGCTGCAATTGCTGAAGAACCACATACTGCATTTCCTGAACACATTAATAAAGTATACTTCTTGGAAAATCCCATTTTACTTCCTATAAAATATGTAATTAATATTGTAAGTGTCATTTGGATTGCTATAAATAAAACGCCGCTAAAACCCAATTCTGCAATCTGCATAAAATTAATGGTCGCTCCCATAAGAACTATAGAATATGAAAGAAGATCTTTTTCTGAGAAATTAAAACCTTTGTTATACTTAGGCTTATTAAAAATAGTATTACCTAATATGATTCCTAAAATAATTGCAAAGCTGGATGCTCCAAGACTAGGAACAAGACTGCCTAAAAATTTTCCAATTACCGCCACAAAAAGTGCAATGATTAATCCTGGAATTATATTTTTAATTTTCTCCATTATAATATATCACCTCATAAAGCTTTTGTATTATTCAATTAGATATTTTATAACTATATATATATTTTTTCTCTTTTTTGAATTTCTACTCATAACACAAATATATTATAAAATGGAAAATACCCTAAGTAAAATATCGTTATTCTATATAATCAATAAGCAAAATCTTATATATGCATGTAAAACTTCATCACTATTCCTGCTTAAAAGCTTTCGCATAATCGATAAATGTCTTAATATTATTGCTTAAAAATTTATCTTTATGATATATAAGACTAAGCATTCTTGTTATTCTTTTGTCCTTAATACGTAGCCCAGCAACACTTCCACTTTCTATTTTTTCTATAACGCTTCTTTTTGAAAGACAGCTTACACCAAGATTAGCTTCAACACTTTTCTTTATTGCTTCTGTATTTCCAAGTTCCATAAATACATTATATTGAATATTATTGTTTTCCAGAAAACTTTCTACAACTTCTCTGGTACCACTGCCGTATTCTCTCATTATTAATTTTTCATCTTCAATATCATTATCACTTAAATATTCTTTTCTGCTCCAATGATGTGATGGACTGCATATAAATATAAGTTCATCTTCCCACATATCTTCTTTAACTATTTCGTCATAAGAAGAATGTCCTTCTATATATGCAAAGTCAACTTCATTTTCAAGTATCATCTTTTCTATCTTTTTTGTATTTGCTACACTTAATGATACTTCTATGCCTTTATGTTCCTGTAAAAAACCTTTAATGATATCTGGAAGAATATATATTCCTATTGTTGTACTAGCACCTATTTTTATTTTACCTTTTTCATTTTTTCTCATATCAATTACAGTTTTTATACCTTCTTCATACAAATTCAGGATTCTTCTTACATAACTTAAATAAACTTCACCTTCCTGAGTTAAAAATAGTTTTTTTCCTATCCTATCAAATAATTTAACATCGAGTTCTTCCTCTATTTCATGAATGGTCTGACTTATAGATGGCTGGCTTATATACAGCTTCTTTGCAACTTTTGTCATATTCAATTCTGTTGCTGTTTCATAAAATATTTTTAATTTTCTAAAATTCATTTAACATTTCCCCGATCTTTAATGTTTTTAAATGTTCTATTTAAATTATCTATAAAAATAACAGAACTAGTTATATACCACTAGTTCTGTTATTTTTATTATATATCTATTTTTTATCTACTTCTTCATAATAATCAACATCTATAACTTCACCATTAGTATAATTTTCTGAATTATACAAATCTTCAACGTAAGTATCTTTATTATTATTATCTCTATTATTTATGTCAGCCTCTTTTGTAGAAGATTTAATTTTTCCTTTTAATGCTGATACTGCATATATTATCAGCCCAGCAGCAATTAGTATTGGAAGGAGTTTAATAAATAAAGCCCCTACTACAAATAAAATAGCAACTGTTCCTAATATATATATATATTTATTCATATAATCATCCTCAATGTCCACTATTTTTTCTTATATTATACATTAACATAAATCAATTTACAATATTGATATATTAAAATTCATTTACAATCATGGTTTTTAAAGGAACATAAAATATTCAGCTTATAAAAATAAAAGCTGCCACATCCAAGATTAAATCTGCAATATATATTATTAGTTATATACACAATATACTTAATCTTTATGTGACAGCAAAATATTTTTATCTTACAATTTATGTTTTTTATTAATATATCATTCTTAGCTATCTGTCATTTAGTTGTTTCTTAAGAATTTATCTACTGCTTTACCAGCCTCAATTCCATCAGCTATCGCTCTTACAACTAAGCTTTGGCCAGTTCTTGCATCTCCTGTTGAGAATATCTTTGGTACATTTGTATTAAATGTTCCATATTCTGATTTAATGTTGCTTCTTGCATCACTTTCAACACCAAATGCATTCTTAAGATATTCCTGTGAACCTGTGAATCCCATTGCTAATAAGATTAATTCAGCTTTATAGTTCTTTTCTGATCCCTCTACTGGAACTGGTGCAAATC
>JBJEJM010000194.1:0-3102 GCA_051878075.1 Clostridium sp.
ACCAATAGTAAAATACAGCCATATACAAAAGGATATAAAACATAGAAATATAAAAGCATATAAAATTGAAGAAGGTATAAGAAAATTCATACTTGGCCTTGGTAGAAAAGTGCTTATAGCAAATAACATAGGAATGTTATGGAGTGAAATTGAAAATATGGGCTTTCAGAATATATCAACATTTGCTGCATATCTTGGAATATTAGCATTTTCACTTCAGATTTATTTTGATTTCAGCGGATATTCCCTTATGGCACAGGGGATAGGAGAAATGCTTGGATTTGAGTTCCCAGTTAATTTTAATTATCCATATGTATCAAGAAGTATAAGTGAATTTTGGAGAAGATGGCATATAACCTTAGGCTTATGGTTCAGGGAATATGTATATATACCTCTAGGAGGAAACAGAAGAGGAACTTTAATTACAATAAGGAACCTTTTTATAGTATGGATACTGACAGGCTTGTGGCATGGTGCAGGATTGAACTTTATATTATGGGGGCTTATGTTCTTTATTCTCATATATATTGAAAAGTCCGGATTTACTAAAATTCTTGATAAGCATAGGATTTTTTCTCATATATACACAATATTTTTTCTTATGATAGGATGGTCTCTTTTTTCAATAACAGATTATGAAAATCTTAAATTATTTATGAACAGGCTCTTTGTTTATAAAGGAGGCACGGATTATCTATATTATATAAGAAATTATGGTATTTCGCTGATTATAGGATTAATCTTTTCACTGCCTGCAGCTTCAAATGTATATTTAAAGGTTTTAAATCTTGTGAAGTCAAAAGGTGAAACATATGCAGAAATCATAAATACTGCAGCTCTTATGGCATTATTTATAATAAGTACAGCTTATCTTGTAGATGCAACATACAATCCATTTTTATATTTCAGATTTTAGGAGATATTATGAAAAAGAATTTACTAATATACAGCTTTTTTATTATGCTTCTGGGGATTTCAATTTTGGATATAATTGGACATGAGAGAACTTTTTCAGAGCTTGAAAACAGATATCTTAATAAAAAAACTAAATTTACATTGAAAAGTTACTTTGATGGAAGTTTCTCTAAAAAGTATGAAAATTACTTGAATGATCAGTTTATAGGAAGAGATAACTGGATAAATTTAAAAAGCTGTGCAGAATATGCTTTGGGAAAGACAGAAAATAATAATATTCTTTATGGAAAAAATGATTTCTTGTTTGAAAAGGTTACATCCATTGATGAAAAAAGAGAAAATCTAAATATAAGTGCAGTAAATATATTTGCACAGAATTGTGATATGCCCGTATCTGTAATGATAGTTCCTAATTCGTACATAATATATAAAGAGTATCTTCCACATTATGCTCCTATTATTAATGGGGAAAAGGAAATAGAGAAAATATATGATAGGCTTGAAAATACTAATAATATAAACCTGATTAATGTGATGAATGATAAAAAGGAAAAGTTAAATGAAGGAGAATTTTTATATTATAGGACAGATCATCACTGGACTACAGAAGGTGCATATGAAGCATATAAAGAATATATGAAAAGTATAGGCATGGAGCCAGTTGATTATAAATATTATGAAAAGAATCATGTGCCAGATTTTCTGGGAACATATTATTCCAAAGCAAAACCATTAAAATATAAATATGATACTATAACTTACTATGATTTTAATAATGTGACCATGGAAATTGGTGATGAGAAGTATTCAGGATTATATGATATTTCAAAAGCAGATGTAAATGATAAGTATTCATTATTTTTATATGGAAATAATCCTTTAAGTATTATTAAAAACAATGAAATAAATAGTCAGGAGAAACTTCTTGTTATTAAGGATTCATACGCTAATTCAATTGTTCCATTCATGAGTCAGAATTTTAAGGAGATACATGTTATTGACCTTCGTTCATATAATGGAAAAATTAGTGAATATATTAAGGAAAATAAATTTGACCATGTCCTTATACTCTATAATTTTACTACTTTTATAAGGGACAGTGATTTGGTAAAGATTAAATATTGATGGATGGTTTTTATGTAGTCTGTACATAAAATTTTAATATTTATAGATAAAATTATAATTTGTCATATAAATCCATAATATGATATAATTTACATTAATAGATATATGATATCTGTTAATATAAGCTATGGGGGAGATATGATGAAAAGAAAACAAATTATTAAAATGCTTGCACCATTATCTGGCATCATGAGTTTTATGTTTGCTATGGGGGTAATGACTTTGCCAGCTTCAGCAGAAGAAAAAAATAAGACGGATTCAGCTTATGAAGAAAAAGTCAATAATGATTATTCAACTTATATTAATAGTACAGTAGAAAAAAATGGATTTAAGATTACAATAAGTAAGTTAACAGCAGCAAAAAATAATATGAAAGTAACTACTATTATAGAATGTCCTAATCATATAACACAGGAAGACCTGCATAATTCAACTTTTGTATTTACTGTGAAAAAATCTGCATGTGAATCAGACCATGGTAATGTAAAAATCATTGATGACAGGACCGTAGAAGTCAGCTTTGATGTGAAAGGTTTTGAAAATCTGCCTTCAAATGCGGACTTGAGATTTGATATTATAATACCAGAATATAATCTTAATGCATGGGTTAATACTAATGTGGATTTGTCAAAGAATTTTGACAAAATAATAGAAAAAGATATTGACATATATAATGATAAGATAAAAAGAACATGCAATAAGTTTGAAGCTGATGTGTTAGGAAGTTCAATTTACTTTAAAGAAGATGATCGTGATGATAATTATGATTATGAAAATGGATATTCAAATTCTGATTCAATAATATTAATAAAATGTGATGGCAAAATATATAAATTTGGTGATGAAGAGTATGATATCTATGGAGAAGGAAATAACGGCAAATATGTATGCACAGATTTGACATATGATACAGTTAAAAATGCTGAAAGTATAACACTGATTCCTGTAATATGTAATCTTAAGAATAAGGACATAAATAAAATATATGACTCAATTATATATGATGATAATGAAGATAATACTGAAACAATTAATAATGTAACTTATGAAAAAGAATTCAAG
>JBJEJM010000195.1:0-3094 GCA_051878075.1 Clostridium sp.
TAAAATAGCCCTACTTGAAAAGTAGGGCTATTTTAATCTTAAAGAATAAATATTGTTTAGGAAATAAATAGATAATATTACTTTAAGGATTAAGAAGACATACTAATAGTAAATGGATTTTTAACTATAGAAGAAGGAGAATGAAACTGCATATGAACATAACAGTTATTTCAGTAGGCAAATTAAAAGAAAAATATTTAAAATTAGCAATAGATGAATACTCAAAAAGACTATCACGCTATTGTAAGCTTAATATAATAGAATTAGCAGATGAGCAGACACCTGATAATGCATCAGAAAAGGATGAATTAATCATAAAAGATAAAGAAGGACAAAAGATTTTAAGCAATATAAAAGATACTATGTATGTTATTACTTTAGATCTTAAAGGAAAGATGCTGTCATCAGAAGAATTATCAAAGTTCATAGATAATTGTGGAGTCAGAGGCGACAGTAATTTATGTTTTGTTATAGGCGGAAGCCTTGGACTTAGTGAAAAGGTATTAAAAAGAGCTAATTACAGTCTTTGTTTCAGCAAAATGACATTCCCACATCAG
Organism: Clostridium sp.; assembly: GCA_051878075.1. Classification (GTDB taxonomy): domain Bacteria; phylum Bacillota; class Clostridia; order Clostridiales; family Clostridiaceae; genus Clostridium. Next base: position 558 of record JBJEJM010000195.1, read on the forward strand.
CTTTTCAGGGTTATGCTTTTAGAGCAGGTTTATAGAGCTTTTAGAATAAGTAATGGAGAACCTTATCATAAATAAGTGAGAAAAATAGACTTAGACGATTTTAACATCTAGGTCTATTTTTATATATGTAGAAATTATCTTCGTATTTCAATTATGTTAGATAGTACTCCTTTACATCTCCCACAAGTAATTCCTGCTGATGTAACTTCCATTACTTTCTCAAGAGTATCAGCACCATCGTTTATAGCATTTAATACATCATTAACTGTTAAGTTATTGCACTTACAAGCTTGCTTAAGAATTTCTTCGATTGCAGCAGATTCTTCAGTACTTTCTATAACTATATCAGAAAGATTTTTTAACTCATCTAGAGTTCTAGCTCCATTTGCTTGTGCCATTCTTACTTTAATATACTTGTTCATATCAATATTCATAATTTAATCTCCTTTAATAAATAATATTTGTATGATAATAATAGCATCATAATACTGACATCAGTATGTCAAGGTTTATAAATTATAATATAAGTGGTGGTGGAGTATGAAAATAGAAAGAATTATATCAATTATTATGATTTTATTAGAGCAAAGAAAAGTTAGTGCGTCTAAATTGGCAGAAATGTTTGAAGTAAGTGTTAGAACAATATATAGAGATATAGAAAAAATAAGTATGGCTGGTATTCCTATTGTGACTTATCCAGGAGTAAATGGTGGAATAGGAATAATGGAAACATATAAATTTGAAAAGAGACTTTTTAGCATGAATGATATTGTTCAATTACTTTCTGCACTAGAAAGTATACCTAAAGAAGTATCAAATGAAGAAATTTTAAAGACGTTAGCAAAGGTAAAAGGATTAATACCCAAAGAGCATAAAAAAGAGATAGAATTAAAGTCTAATCAAGTACTTATTGATAATACTCCTTGGTTTGGTAAAGGTGAGTTAGCACTTTCTATAGATGAAATAAAAAAAGCTATAGAAGAAAATTATATAATTTCATTTGAGTATATAAGTCAGGATAATACAAAAAGTTTAAGGAGAATAGAACCATATCAGTTAATTTTAAAGAATTCAATATGGTATATAAAAGGCTATTGTTTAGAAAAATGTGATTTTAGAATTTTTAGAATTTCTAGAATACATTTTTTAAAAGTAACAAATGAGATATTTAGTCCTAGGAAATTTAATTATAAAGAAAATAATACACCTAAGTTGAATAATAAAAATACTATAGTAATTAAACTTAAATTGCATAATAGTTTACGTAGTTGGGCTAATGAATTTTGTTATAAAAAAACTATACAGGATTGTGGAGAAGATAAATTTTTTGTTGATTATTTATTTATTGAAAATGATTTTGGGTATAGCATGTTATTAAGGATGGGAGATAAGTGTGAATGTATTGAACCAGAGTATGTAAGGTTAGAATTAATTAATAGATTAAGAAATACATTGAGTAATTATAATCTATAAAAATAAGAGACCTCACTTATTACTGATACGGAGAACCGTATCATAAATAAATGAGATTTTTAGTCTTAACTATTGAAATTACTTGGTTAAGACTATTTTTTATCTAAAAATACCTTATTATAATCAAGGTTATATTTACAAATTATGTTATAATATATTAAGTAATAAATTCAAATTTATTCAAAATATTTACAAAAAATATATATTAAAAAGGGGAATAAATTTTAATGAAAGAAATGATTTATGAAAAAGCAGTAAAGTTACTAAGTGATAGCAATACACTTGCATTATCTGTTATTGATTATGATAATTATCCTAAAGTTTATCCAATGGAAAAAGTACTTTCACAAAAATTAGATAAAGTTTTTTTCATTACTAAGAAGGAGTCAAATAAAGTCCATTTGTTAAATATAAATAATAAATGTTGTATAGAAGTTCATACAGAAGATGATTCGATTTGTTTAAAAGGAACTATTGAAATTAATCAAAATGATGAAGGAAAGAGTGACATTCTACCATACGACTATCTACAAAGATTAGCACGAAGTGGAAGTGAAAAATATTGTATTCTTATTTTTAATACTCTTGAGGCTGACATATATATTGATGGAGAAAATGAAAGAATTACTATAGAATAAGTTATAGTATCAAAGGGTTCCAACTTGTAGGGTGCTACTAACACCCTATAGTATACAATTTTAGTTGCTTAGGCAACTAGTATCACTAGATTTTTATAAAATAAAAGTAGTAGCTTTCCAATTTCGAAATGGAGCTACTATTTTTTAATAAATCTTTCATTTTCTTTAATTTTATCAATTATAAATTCTTTTAAATAAGGTATGTCTAAGTAAAGTAATTCTATTAAGTGCAAGAAAACAATCAACAATATTTTTACTAAATGTTAAAAATATACATGTAAAAATGATAAAATAAAAAAAATACAATCTAATATTTACTAAATTATAATTTCATGATATATTATAAAAATTAGTAGATAGCTAAATACTTACCTTTATTTTGTAAGAGATAAAGAGAATAAAAAATTTATACTAAAGAAAAAATTA
>JBJEJM010000196.1:0-3092 GCA_051878075.1 Clostridium sp.
TTTCTATCAGAAAAATCACTTCTAAAAAAGAAATCATCGGATACATTGCAATTAGATATTTAAATTTAAAGTTTAATGGAGATTGCCATATTAGCATTTAAAAATAGCTAAAGGCAGTCTCCGTTTTTATATTACACAATCAACATTTAGAAAATGAAGAATTAATTAATTTCATATAATTTTTAGTGTATTCTACAATATATTTTATTATTTTTTATTGCACCAAGAAAAATAATACATTTAGGTGAATAATATAGAAATAAAGAAAAATAATACAAAAATTGATATATTATGTTATAATCAGAATGTAGAGTATAATAGTGATATAATATATATATATTATTTCCTTAATATTACAGTATATTTTAAAAAGAATATATTCAATGAGTAAAAGGAGTAATATGTATATAATTAAACACTAATTAAACTTTTACAATATCAAAATAATTATAAGGGTTTTAAATCAATTATATCGAGGAGGAGTGGGAAAGTTGAAGAAAAAGAAACTCAAAGAAATGTTAATGAAAACATCAATGATAGCATTATCAACAGCAATACTATCTGGGGGATTGTCAGTACTTCCAGTATTTGCAGTTGATAAAGGGGCAGATGTCAATGCAGCATCTAATGCAGTTGCAAAAACTCCAGTAGATACACAAGATGACTGGCTACATGCTAAAGGAAGCAGATTATATGATGAAAATGGTAATGAAGTATGGCTTACAGGAGCAAACTGGTTTGGATTCAATTGTTCAGAAAATGTATTTCATGGTATATGGAGTGCAAATATTCGTGAATCAATAAAAGGAATAGCTGATCATGGAATCAACCTTGTAAGAATTCCAGTATCAACTGAACTTCTTTATACATGGATGACAGGAAATCCAACAAGTGATATTAATGTAAACTGGTATGCTAATCCTGATCTTGTAAAAGAAGATGGATCAAAAATGAATTCTCTTGAAGTTTTTGAAAAAGCAATGGAATTGTTTAAAGAATACGGTATCAAGGTTATGGTGGATGTTCATAGTCCAGATGCTAATAATACTGGTCATAATTATGAACTTTGGTATGGCAAGGAAATGTCTGATGGAACAATGGTTACTACTGATGTATGGATAGATACATGGGTATGGCTTGTAGACAGATTTAAGAATGATGATACCTTAATTGCTGCTGATTTAAAAAATGAACCACATGGAAAAAGAGGATATACAGCAGAAGAACCAGAATTAATGGCTAAATGGGATAACTCAACAGATGAGAATAACTGGAAGTATGCAGCAGAACGTTGTGCAAAAGAAATATTAAAAGTTAATCCTAAAATATTAATTATGGTTGAAGGTGTTGAACAGACACCAAAAGATGGATATACTTATGCAGATCCTGATGTATGGCAGAGTGAGGATGTCTATAATGGAGCATGGTGGGGAGGAAATCTTCGCGGTGTAAAGGATTATCCAATTGATTTAGGAGAACATCAGTCACAATTAGTTTATTCACCACATGATTATGGCCCATTAGTTTATAATCAAAAATGGTTCGATAAAGACTTTACAGAACAGACATTATTAGATGATTACTGGTATGATTCATGGGCATATATTGAAGATCAGAATATTGCACCTCTTTTAATAGGAGAATGGGGTGGAAGCCTTGATGGTGGAGACAATGAAAAGTGGTTAAATCTTCTTGCAGATTATATGAAGAAGCATAAAATAAACCATACATTCTGGTGCTTAAACCCTAACTCTGGAGACACAGGCGGACTTTGGGGATATGATTTCCAAACATGGGATGAAAAGAAATTTGCTATTTTGGACAAGACTTTATGGAAGACTGACAGTGGAAAATATATAGGACTTGATCATAAAGTTCCTTTAGGTAAAAATGGAATAACAGTATCTGATTATTACAATGAAACAGAAACACCAGCTACAGTTAATGTAGACAGTGTAGCATTAAATAATACAGAAATTGAATTAGAAGTAGGAGGAACTGAAAAGTTAGTAGCATCAGTAAATCCAGAAAATGCAACAAACAAAAATGTTGAATTCAGTTCAAATAATACAGCAGTAGCATCTGTAAATGCAAAAACAGGAAAAGTTACAGCAAAGAAAGAAGGAACAGCAGTAATCATAGTAACAACAGAAGATGGAAACAAGACTGCAAGCTGTAAAGTAACAGTAAAGAAAAATGAAGAAAAACCATCAAATGTAGCTGTTAAGAGTGTATCATTAAATAAGAAAGATGTAGAATTAAAAATAGGACAAACTGAAAACTTAATAGCAACAGTAAATCCAGAAAATGCAACAAACAAAAATGTTACATTTAGTTCAGATAATACAGAAGTAGCAGCTGTAGATATGAGCGGAAAAGTTACAGCAAAGAAAGCAGGAACAGCAACAATAACAGTAACAACAGAAGATGGAAACAAGACTGCAGACTGTAAAGTAACAGTAAAGGAAAATGTGACAAACCAATCTACAATATATTCAATATGGTTGAATAATTACTGGCAGGCAATGAAGATAGGTGATAAATCTCAGCTAAAAGTCTTTAGTTCACCAGATTCATCGCATTTAGATATTAACTGGACAACAAGTGACAGCAAGGTAGTAAAAGTTGATAAAAATGGATTAGTTACTGCAGTTGGAAACGGAAATGCTTCTGTTACAGCAACAGTAGAAGGAATTACTGCAACTTCACAATTTGTTGTAGGAAATAATTAATAAAAGCGTGGCTCTGCCACGCTTTTTTAAATTAAAAAACAAATAATTTATCATATGGAAAGTGAAGATTTATTTTATCGCCAATTTTAAAATATAATCTGTTCTTTTCCATAAAGAAAGTTATCATAGAAGAATGTTCATTATTCAATGCCTTAACATATATAGTCAGATTAAAGGGATTTTCAATAATATTTTCTACAATAAACTCATATGTATTAAATGCATTTTCTGCACAGTCTTTTACAGGCTCTATATAATGTGCACGTATTCCAACATAAGAAATATCATCTCTGCATGATGGAACCTTAAGCTCTATATTCCAGTCTTCACAATATATTTTATCTGAAGCAGTTTTTCTTG
>JBJEJM010000197.1:0-3081 GCA_051878075.1 Clostridium sp.
GTAAACCCTTTCTTCTTTCTGTTTTTCATAAGTTCTTTGATTGATAATTTGTTCATTAAAAAAACTCCCCTTTAGTTAAATTTTTATATTAATTGTGCACACTCTGGATCGCACATTGTGTGCAGGCAATAAATCTCATTCTATATTTGAGAATATACATCAAACATAGGCATCATTATTGATATAATCATAAATCCTATGACAATACCCATAATAACAATCAATGCCGGTTCCATTAAAGATACTGTGGTCTGGATAGTTGTATCTAACTCTTCATCATAAAAATCTGCTGTTTTATTTAAAATCTCATCAAGAGATCCTGTTTCTTCACCTATTTTCACCATAGAGCAGAGCATGTTAGGAAATATTCCTACTTCTTCTATGGAATAATGCAAACCTTCTCCCCTTGACAATTTTTCATTTACCTTTATCAAAGCATCTTTAGCTATCCTATTCTTTATAACATCTGAAACGATTGTTATTGAATCAATTAGCGGCAGCCCACTTCCTATTAATGTAGACATAGTTCTTGTAAATTGAGAAACTATCCTCATTTCATTAAGCTTTTTTATGTATGGCAGTTTAAACTGAAGTTTACTTGCAGTATACTGTCCCTGTTCCGTTTGAAAATAATACTTTCCACTTAGAATACAAATTCCGATTACAGCCAATATAATATACCAGTTATTCTGAACTGCTTCTCCCAGCCATAAAAGAAATCTTGTATTCCACGGAAGCACTGTTCCTGTTCCATCAAAAATCTCCACAAAAGTAGGCATTACATAAATAAGAATAAATGTTACAGCTGCAACTGCTACAACTGACAGTACAGCTGGATATATCATTGCATTTTTTACTTTGTTTGCAGTTTTCGTTTCCTTTTCATAGTAATTAGCAAGTCTCAGCAATACTGTATCAAGACGTCCACTTGCTTCACCTGAAGCTATCAGACTTATGAACAAAGGTGGAAATACTTTATCATGCTTTTTCATACATTCAGATAACACTCCACCCTTATTTACATCTGAGGCTATTTCCGAAACGGCTTCTCTTAATTTAACATTTTCTATCTGATTAGATAGTATGTTAAGGCACTCCAATATTGGCACTCCTGCATCAATCATTGTGTAAAATTGTCTGCTCATTACTGCAATATCTTTAATCTTAACCTTTTTATTTAATACAAGATTTACTTCCTTGCTTTGTACAATCTCCTCTACAAATAAAGGATACATTCCATTGGCAGCTATAAATTCTATAACTTCATTTTGTGAATCGGCTTCATAAGTACCTTCAATTTTCTCATCATAAGAATTCATTGCCCTATATTTGTACTTTGCCATTTTATCCTCCCTAAGCAGAATCTAATATAATGTATTATCTATATATAAATTTCCCCTAAATAAACTAAACCTCTTTTAATAATGTAATTGTAGCCATTTCTTCAATTGTAGTGATACCATTAAGCACATGTTTCCTACATTCATCCCCTAAAGTAGTCATTCCATTTGCTATTGATATATCTCTCAGCTCATCTGCACTCTGTCCTGCAATTATGGCTTCCCTATGTTTCCTTGTCATTTCCATTATTTCATATATACCTACTCTGCCCTTATAGCCTGTCCCATTACAGTATGTGCATCCTTTTCCTCTATGAAGCTTAAGACTTTTGCTTTTATCATAATTTAATATATCTTTTTCATAATCAGTTGCTTCATATTCTTCATTACATTTTGGACATATACGCCTTACAAGTCTCTGTGCCATAATTCCAACAATTGATGTTGCAACAAGATATGGCTGAATTCCCATATCACATAATCTTATTATTGATGATGGTGCATCATTTGTATGCAATGTGCTTAAAACAAGATGCCCTGTAATTGCTGCTTTTGTTGAAATTTCAGCAGTTTCGTTATCTCTTATTTCCCCTATCATGACTATGTCAGGGTCCTGTCTTAAAATACTTCTAAGACCACTTGCAAATGTAAGTCCAGCCTTGTTGTTTACACTTACCTGATTTATCCCTTCAATTGTGTATTCTACCGGGTCTTCAACTGTAACTATGTTTACATTTGAATTATTAAGTTCCTGCAATACAGCATACAGACTTGTAGACTTTCCACTTCCTGTTGGTCCAGTTACAAGAATAATTCCATAAGGATTGCTTATAATTCTATTTAGCTTGTCCATATTTTCTTCAGACAAACCTAACTGCTTTTTACTTATGTTATTATTTCCTGTATTTAAAATTCTTATAACTATTTTTTCTCCATTTACTACTGGAAGTATTGATACTCTAAGATCAACATTATTTCTTCCTTCATCAACACTTACAGCAATTCTTCCATCCTGTGGTATTCTTCTTTCAGCTATATTAAGTCCTGCAAGAATCTTTATTCGTGTAACCAACGGTGCTAAACTATCAGGTGACATTCTATTAATAATCTGAAGCTGCCCGTCAATTCTATATCTTATCCTTATTTCTTTTTCATAAGGTTCAATATGAATATCTGAAGCTTTCAGCTCTATTGCATTTCTAAATAGATTATCAATCATCTTTACAGCAGGTGCATTCTTTACATCACTCATTTCTTCCACATTGATTTTGTGATTTTTATTTTCAGAAGTTTCCTTTGAAAGCTGAATTGCTGCTTTTGACATTTGTTCACTGCTATAATAAACTTCTATAAATTTCTTTATATCTTCTTTTCTTGATATAAAACTTTCTATCTCAAAACCACTTGCTATAGTTACATCATCTATAGCAAATATATTCAGCGGATCTGATAGTGCAACTTTAATCTTATTATTTTCAAATCCAAATGGTATCAAAATATACTTTTCACAAAGTTTCTGTGAAATTAATGTTATTGACTTCTTATCAAAATTAATAGAATTTAAATCGATTTTACGTATTCCTGTCTGAGTTTCTATTGCTTCAATTATTGAATCTTCTGTAACAATATTCTGCTCTACAAGAATTTCTCCAAGTTTCTTCCCCAAGACTTTCTGCATTTTTAATGCTTCTACTAACTGTGCATCACTTATTGCTCCTGCATTTATAAGAATATCCCCCAG
>JBJEJM010000198.1:0-4398 GCA_051878075.1 Clostridium sp.
GATACTGTTATTTTGTAATTTATCGTAGGAATTATCCTGCGATTTTTTATTTTTTATATAAGTTTATATAACTGTGGCATGTTTAAAGAAGATTGGTTTGTGAAAAACTTTATAATGAGAAATTCAATTTATTACTTATTTTTGGAGGAATTTATACATGAAGGATAACACAACTAAAAGAATTGTGAGAACAGCAGTAATTGCAGCTTTGTATACAGTGCTTACATTAGTTCTTGCTCCAATCAGTTATGGCAGCATACAATTTAGGATATCTGAAATAATGGTACTATTAGCATTCTTTGATCCATTTTATATAGCAGGTCTTACTCTTGGGTGCTTTGTAGCCAATATACTTGGGCCAAATGGAATGGTTGATGCAGTTTTTGGAACAATAGCTACATCTTTAAGTGTTTATGGCATATCGATTATTAGAAAGCATATTAAAAACGAAAGAAGTGCTTTAATAATAGCATCACTTTTACCTACAATTTTTAATGGACTTATAATTGGCTGGGAGCTTTATTATTTATATCAATTGCCTTTATTCTTATCCATGCTTCAGGTTGCAGCAGGAGAATTTGCTGTAGTTACCATAGTAGGTGTTCCAGTAATAGAACTTATAAAAAATAAATATGGGAAACTATTAGCGGCAGGCCACTAATATCAATGAACACACCAGTATAAGCATTGAATATATACTGGTGTATTTTATTAATTAAACAGTTACTACTGAATTTTTATGGAAGTATTTATAAAAATAAATATTTAAATTATGAGTTAAAAATTATGGTAATATATATTAGGATGAATTATAAAAATATTTAAAGTATAATCTAAGTAGATTGAGGATAATAAGGAGGAAGTATAATGAATCAAAGTAAAATTATAAATTTAAAAGCTTTAACAAAAACAAAGTTTTTAAGTATGTATGAAGCGGAATATGAAAATAGAGTTGGAAATAAGAAATCATGGATGATAGCTTCAAGAAAAAGTGAAGAAACCCTAAATGATAAATTCTTCAACAACAAAAAAGATGATAATGATGCAGTTGTAATAGCGGCACTTCATAAGCCCTCTAATAAGCTTGTAATTGTAAGGCAGTTCAGGGTTCCAGTAAATGATTTTGTATATGAACTTACAGCAGGTCTTATAGATAAAGGGGAAGATTTTAAGAATACTGTAAAAAGAGAATTAAAAGAGGAAACAGGGCTTGATTTTAAAGAAATAATATTAGAAAAGAGCAATTTATATCTTTCTCCCGGTATGACTGATGAATGTGTGAATCTGACTTTTTGTACATGCGAAGGTGAGGTAAGCACTGATAATATGGAAGATGATGAGTGCATTGAACCAATGCTGATTTCACAAGAAGATGCTCTAGAGATAATTAAGAGCGGTAAGCCTATTGATATTAAGTGTTACCTTATGCTTCAGAGATTTGTAATGTTTGGGGAAAAATTATTTGATAATCTTTAATATAAGTTAATTAATAATAAGTTAATTAATAAAAGTTTATTTACGTGAACAGTTTTCATTAAATATGAATAAAATATTATATAATGGATATATTAATAAATGTCTTTTAAACATATAAAATAATAAAAAGTACGATGGCTTTTAGGCTGTTGTACTTTTTTCTTTATAAATTTATTTAAATTAAAAAAGTAATTCTTTAACAATGAAATTTAAATCATTATTAAGAAGTTATATTATATAGGTGAATATATTAGATGATCAATATTATTTATCAGTAAGAAACTATAAATATATTACTATAATAATATAAGCTATAAAAACGTTAACTCCCATAATATATATATTAAATTATATTGTATAATATTTGGAATTAAGTCGTTATGGTGATATAATAATGATTAATTACTAAAGTATTAAAGAAATTTATTGTATTTTGCAATTTTAAAAGATACAGTATAAATTAAATATCTTTATAGTAATATTATATGAAATAATTGACATATTAAATAAAATGGGGGCGCTTATATTGCATACAGATTTAGAGAAAACAAAAAAAGGAAGCATGATGATAGATTCATTATGTATATATACAAATTTGAAAGAAGATGATGTATTAAAGAGATTTTCTTCATTATTAGAATATATTAATGGAGAAAAGGTTGAATTAGGAAAAGCTATTAACTTATATAATGATTTTATGTTTGAACTATTAAATAAATCTAATGGAAGTTCATTAAAAAAATACATAATTGATAAGATATTTTTAGATAATAATTCATTTACAAAAATGATTGATACAAATGACTTTAGTAATGAATTTGTAATTAACCAAGTAAAATATGAGCTTAAAGCTTTAGAATTCATATGTAATATTACTTCTAAAGATTTAAAAGAAATCATTATTTATAAAACAAAAGCAATAGATTTTGAAGAAGAAATAGTAAAAAACCTTATAGATTATGAAATTGATACTAATAAAGAATATTCCAATTATAAGGCTATAGATAAATTAAAATTAAGCATTTTAAATTGTGATGGATGGGGAGAATCATTAAATAATATAATTGAATTTTATAAACAATATGGAACAGGTATATTTGGAGAATATAGAGCATTTGTATGGGAAAATGAAGATGGCAGATGTTATTTGAGAGGAGTTGAATCACCAGATCCTATAAGACTTGAGAATCTTGTTGGATATGAAGATCAAAAAAAGAAAATTATTGAAAATACTAAACAATTCTTAAAAGGATATAAAGCTAATAACATATTATTGTATGGACAAAGAGGAACTGGAAAATCTTCTACAGTAAAAGCAATTATAAATGAATTCTATAAAGAAGGCTTAAGACTTATAGAAGTAGATAAAGACAAGCTTGTTGATTTTACAAAAATTATAAGAATATTAAGAAATAAAAATCTTAAATTCATAGTTTTTGTTGATGATCTTGTATTTGAAGAAGGTGAAGCAAGTTATTCAGCTCTTAAGACAATTCTAGAAGGCGGAGTTGAAAGCAGTTCAAATAACATTATTATTTATGCTACTACAAATAGAAAACATTTAATAAAAGAAACATTTAGTGATAGAGATAATGAGATACATGCTATGGATAGTGTAGAAGAAAAGCTTTCATTATCTGATAGATTCGGTATAACAGTATCATTCTATTCACCTGATCAAAAGGAATATCTTGCAATAATTGATGGACTTGCAAAGGAGAGAAACATTGATGTTGATAAAGAATATCTTCATGCTGAATCATTGAAGTGGTCAAGATTCCAGAATGCACGTTCACCAAGAACTGCCAAACAATTTATGAATTGGTTTGAAGGAACTTTAAAAAAATAGTATAACTATTCAATAATGAGTAATACTATTGTAGAAGGAGAAATTAAAATATGCATTAATTAAAGAAAGGAGAAAATGCTGCTTATCAAAATAATAATATAAACTAACATTTCTCTATATCTTGAGCAGCAGGTGATAAAAAATTGTCAAAAAGCAAAAAGGAAAAGTTGATATTAAATACAGGAGACTTTTCACAAACCAAAGTCAAATCTTACAGTGAAAGAGAACAAATCAAAAGTAAAAATCCAGTTTCCAGAGGAAAGGATATTACTTTCAATCAGCTTTAATAACTGTTAGAAAAATTCATATCTGCATCTGAATAACGTAGTAATGAGATCTGAGATATTTAATAAACCTGGGTAAGTTTATCTTGATAAAGATATTAATTAAGGAGATGTCTTATTATATAAGAGATGCAGTTCATTACTTAAACCCTAAATTAAATATATTGTACTATTTATGACTTTATTTTTAGCATTACGTAGGATAGCAGTTTTTCAGTTTTCTGAAAAGCTGCTTTTATTTTGATTAAATTAAAGGAAGAGTAGGTAAAACTTAATTACTGTGGTAAATCTAATACTATGAATTAATTTGATTTTATGATAAAATAACGAAATGTATATAATATTGCATAAAAAAATATACAAATTATGTCTTTATTGACGAATAATCAAATTAATATACCAAAGATAAAGGGGAAAAGATGTGAAAAGACAAGCAATTAAGAAAATGATTTTATTAGCCATAAGTAGTAGTATGGTGCTGAGTATGAATAATAAAAGTGCACATGCAGCGTGGAGGCAGGATTCAAATAATAAATGGTATTGGAGAGAAAATGGTGTTGATGCAACAGGCTGGAAAAGCATAAATGGGAAATGGTATTATTTTTATAGTACTGGGGAAATGGCTACAGGCTGGATTAAATTAGGTGAAAAGTGGTATTTCCTTGATTCAAGTGGAGCAATGGTAACAGGATGGTATAAGGATACTAACGGCAAATGGTATCATCTAAGTTCAAGCGGAGCAATGGATACAGGGTGGATTTTAACTGGTGGAAAATGGTACTACCTTGA
>JBJEJM010000198.1:4498-12080 GCA_051878075.1 Clostridium sp.
GTAATTGGAGATGAAGTTAATGGATTTTATAAAATAGAATATAATAACAAAACTGGCTATGCAAGCAGTAAGTGGATAACTTTCACAAAGCCAGAGGTTAATACAAATGTTACATTAGGACCTATAAGAACAACAGGGCCTGAAAAGGATAATAAGCATTATTACTCTAATGATAATATTTTTTATAAAGCACAATTATCACCTCCATTTACAAATAGCAGTGGCAAGCCTATAGTAGGAAATTGTACATGGTACGCCTATGGAAGGATATGGGAAATAAGTGGACATATTCCTTATGATGCTGGTTTTACCGGGAATGCTTACGAATGGTGGAATGCAAATATAAGAACTGGAAAGTATAAGTATGGATCAACTCCTAAAAGAGGTGCTCTTGCTGTATGGAAATCATCTCTTCCAAATTCGGGGGGATGTGGTCATGTGGCTATTGTTGAAAAGATAGAAAATAATAAAATCTATATTTCTGAATCATCATGGCATGGATCATACTTCAATTATAGGGAGATTTACAATAAAGAACATCTTTATGGATACATTTATATAGATGAACCTAATTTTTAATGCAGAATACAATAACATATACATAAAATAAAAACTACCTACACAACAGTATTATCTGTTGCGTAGGTAGTTTTTATGCACACTATCAAAGAAAAACTTAGTTATTTTATCATCTATAGTGTTATTTTTTTTATTTAGATATGATTCTATATTGATTACGTTACAGGAATTAATAGTACTGTTTGAATTATTATAAGAATTTTCTTTAGCTTTTGAATTAAGTTTAAAAAACATATATTTCATATACATAACTCCTTTAACAGATGCTTTATAGTTAAAATTCATTATGATTAAATATATGAATATATTATGTAATTTATACTATTTAAATTGAATTATTTATAAATAATACATTTAAACTAAAGTATTTTCTTCATTGAGTACAAATTTATTTATGGCTTTTATAACACCGTAGTTAGAATTACTTTCAGCAATAAAGTTTCCATATTGTTTCATATCTTCGTTAGCGTTTTCCATAACAAAACTATAATAAGCTTCTTTAAGCATTTCTACATCATTATAAAAATCACCAAATACCATTGTTTCTTCGTAAGTTATACCATATAATTCTTGAATTTCTTTAAGTGCATTTCCTTTATTTACATTTAAACCATTAACGTCAACCCATAATTTACCTGAGACAACAACCTTATTTTCTTTTCCAAAGAGAGGATTTAATATTTTATATGAATTTTCAGCAGAATTACTTAAATCACAAATTGCAATTTTAAAAATATTATCATCTACAGAATAAAGGTCATCTACAACATGTTTTTCTATATAATATTTATTTATTTCAGTCAGGAATTTATCATCACAAGGCAGGTGATAAGCACCTTTTACACCACATAATAATACTGCTATATTGTCTATGCTTTCACATGTTTTGATGATTTTATGTATTACTTCTTTATCTAATCCATTTATTACAGGTTGTCTGTTATTTAATACTACATAAGAACCATTATCACATATATATTCAATTTCATCACTGTTGGGAGAAAAATTTTTATATAATGTAGGATAAGGTCTTCCGCTTGCAACAACAAATTTAATATCTTTTTTATTCAGCTTTTCTAAAGTTTCAAAAAAACCTTCAGGGATTTTACCATTCTCATCAAGCAGGGTTCCATCCATATCTGTAGCTATTAATTTTATCATAAAATTCCACCTCATTATAAGCCAGTTGGCATTATTATTTATACGTAACTAAATTATAATAAAATTGCAATATATAATCAAATAGAGTTCTAAAAGAAAATTAATCAAACGCAATGAAGCTGATAAAAGAAGGAGATAGCAGAAAACTATAGCTTAATTTTCTAATAAAACTTATTTTGAAAGAGAAGATAGACATATAATTATTATGAATTTTATAAATTTATGCATATAAAAGAAATAAGGGGGATAATATTCAATTATAAATATAATAATATGCGAAAATGTGTTTAATACAAAAAATAATTCCAAATTGAGATAATAATCATAAATCAATAGAAAAAGAAAATAATTTATTCAGTTTTAAATATCAATAAATTTAATTAATTTTTAATAATTAAATTTTATAAAAAACATCTCCTATTTTTTATGCTGGAGATGTTTTTTATATGTATACTAAAATTTTATAATAGGGGAAAGACTAATTTTATTAATGATTCGAGAATCTTGGTTTTAATTGGACGTTTATTATGTTCATCCATTGTAACGAGTTTACAGTCCTCAATATCTTTTTGAAAAATTTCTTCATTATATGATGCTAAATCATTATCATAGATAATTGCATTTATTTCAAAGTTAAGTTTAAAGCTCCTTATATCCAAATTAGCAGTTCCTATACTACAAACTATGCCATCTGCAACTATTGTTTTTGAATGTATAAAACCTTTTTGATATCTGTAGAATTTAATTCCGCTATGAATCAGGCTGTCAATAGATGCACTGAGAGCATAAGCCATAAAAAAATGATCAACTTTATCAGGAATCATTATCCGCACATCAACTCCAGATAATGCTGCAAGTTTAAGTGACATTACCATAGGTTCATCAAGGATAAGGTATGGAGTCTGTATGTAAATATTCTTTCGTGCATTATTAATTATTTTTAAATATGAATTTCTTATATACTCTTCAAGATTATCTGGTCCACTTGAAATTATCTGAATGCCTACGTCATTAAAAGTTTTTAAATCTTCTTTATATCCTGTATTATCAATACACTTTTTTAAAGGTGAAATCTTTTTTGTATCTATATTATAATATAAATCATTTAATACATATGTTTCACTATGTGATGGAGTGAGCTTTGTAGTTAAATATTGTTTTTCTTCAATAGATTCTTTTGATGCATATTCCCAGTCAAGTGTAAAACGTTTTTGAAGCTCCATAACTGCATCGCCCTTTATTTTTAAATGCGTATCACGCCAAAAATCAAAGTCCTTTCCTTTATTTACATATTCATTCCCTACATTAAATCCGCCTACATAGCCAATATTTCCATCAATTATGACTATTTTTCGATGATTTCTATAGTTTATTCGAAGATTAATATAATGAATAATACTTGGGAAAAATATGCTGAATTTTATTCCAGCGTTTTTTATAAACTGTATATCTTTTTTACTTAAAGAACTTGAGCCCATTCCATCGACTAAAAGTCTGACTTCAACGCCTTCTGAAACTTTTCTTTTTAAAAGTTTTATAAGTTCATTACCTAAATTGTCACATCTGAAAATATAATATTGAATATTTATAAATAATGAAGCATTTTCTATATCATGAAAAAGATCCTTAAATTTATCTTCACCATTTGTATATGTAGTAACTGAATTGTTATTGGTGTATATGCTTCCATTTGTGTTGTAATTTAATTTTATCAAATCTACATAAGTTGGATCATTTTTATTAGAGGAGTGTAATTTTGTATTGTATTTTTTAATAATGCTGTTTAATTTATTCTTATCGATTTTAGCTTTTTTGCTGAATATCTTTTCTTTCGATATATTCTGGCCTAAACATAAATATAAAATAAAACCTAAGAACGGAAAAATAAATAGAAGCAAAAGCCATGCCCATGTTGTTGTAGTATCACGTTTTTCAACAAATACCAAAGAAATTGCACACATTATATTAAGGATTAGAAGTATAGTTGTAAGTATAATATAGACGTTCATACTATCACCACTTATTAATTATTGTAATTCAACATGAATATTTTTATCTTATAATTTTAGTTTTATACTAATCATGTTTAATTATTAAGGAATTTAATCAAATATAATTATTTAGTTATATTCTTAATCTAAAAAAAGTATAAAAAAAATATTCAATAAAGCTTTTCAAATGTCGAAAAAAAGTATATAATTAACTGCAGTAGTTAATTAATAATAGTTATTTGTTACTACTAATTAACTAAAGATACGTACCTTATACTAAGATCGTATAATAAAAAATATACAAAAGAAAATGAGGTAGATACCATGAGAAAAATGAAAACTATGGACGGTAATACAGCTGCCGCTTATATATCATATGCATTTACAGAAGTAGCTGCAATTTATCCTATTACTCCATCTTCACCAATGGCTGAACACGTTGATGAATGGGTAGCTAAAGGAACTAAAAATATTTTTGGACATCCGGTTAAGGTTGTTGAAATGCAATCAGAAGCTGGAGCAGCAGGTGCTGTTCACGGATCACTACAAGCTGGAGTACTTACAACAACTTATACTGCATCACAAGGATTACTTTTAATGATGCCAAATATGTACAAGATTGCTGGAGAAAGACTTCCAGGAGTTATTCATGTTGCTGCTAGAGCTCTTGCAACTTCTTCATTAAATATATTTGGAGATCATCAAGACGTTATGTCAGCACGTGCTACTGGATATGCAATGCTTGCTGAAGGTTCAGTACAGGAAGTTATGGATTTAGCACCAGTTGCTCATCTTACAGCATTAAAATGCAGAATGCCATTTATGAATTTCTTTGATGGATTCAGAACTTCTCATGAAATTCAAAAAATTGAAGTTTTAGAATACGATGAATTAGCAAAATTAGTTGATAAGGATGCACTTGAAAATTTCAGAAATAATGCTTTAAATCCAAATCATCCTGTAACAAGAGGAACAGCTCAAAACCCAGATATTTATTTCCAAACAAGAGAAGCTGTTAATAAGTTCTACGATGATATTCCAGCAGTTGTTGAAGAATACATGAGTGAAATAACAAAACTTACTGGAAGAGAATATCACTGTTTCGATTATTATGGAGCAGAAGATGCTGAAAGAATAATAATAGCTATGGGTTCAGTTACAGATGTAATTGAAGAAACAGTTGATTACTTAAATGCAAATGGAGAAAAGACAGGTTTAGTAAAAGTAAGACTTTACAGACCATTCTCAATAGAAAGATTATTAAAGGTTATACCTTCAAGCGTTAAGAAAATAGCTGTTTTAGATAGAACTAAGGAGCCAGGATCGATTGGTGAACCATTATACTTAGATGTATTAAGATCATATGCTGGTAAGACTAATGCACCACAAATAATTGGCGGAAGATTTGGTTTAGGTTCTAAGGATCCAACACCATCTCACATTGCAGGTATATTTGAAAACTTAAAGAAAGAAGAACCAAAGAATGGATTTACAGTAGGTATTGTAGATGACGTTACAAATACTTCATTAGATGTAGTTGAAATTGATGCTGCAAAACCAGGTACAACAGCATGTAAGTTCTGGGGATTAGGATCAGACGGTACAGTTGGTGCTAATAAAAATGCAATCAAGATTATCGGTGATCACACAGACATGTATGCTCAAGGTTATTTCCATTATGACTCAAAGAAATCAGGTGGTATAACAGTATCACATTTAAGATTTGGAAAAGAACAGATAAAATCTCCTTACTTAATAGATAAAGCTGATTTCATTGCATGTCATAATCAAGCTTATGTTTACAAATACAATGTACTTTCAGGATTAAAGAAAAATGGTAAATTCTTATTAAATACAATCTGGTCACCAGAAGAAGTAGAAGCTAAGCTTCCTGCTGAAATGAAGAGATACATTGCAGAAAATGAAATTGAATTCTATACATTAAATGCTGTTAAGATAGCTCAAGAAATAGGACTTGGCGGAAGAATCAATATGATTATGCAATCTGCATTCTTTAAGATAGCTAACATAATTCCATTAGAAGATGCTGTTAAATATTTAAAAGATGCTGTTGTTAAATCATACGGCAAAAAAGGTGAAAAAGTTGTTAACATGAACCATGATGCTATAGATACTGGTATCAACTCAATAGTTAAGATAGATGTTCCAGCTTCATGGAAAGATGCAAAAGAAGAAACAGTTGAAGAAAAAAATGCTAAAGAAGTTCCAGCATTCATTAAGGATATTGTAGTTCCAATGAATAGACAAGAAGGGGACAGCATTCCTGTATCAACATTCTTAAGAGAAGGAATGGATGATGGTACATTTATGCACGGTACTTCAGCTTATGAAAAGAGAGGTATTGCAGTTAATGTTCCTGAATGGGATTCATCAAAATGTATCCAATGTAATCAATGTGCATTCGTATGTCCTCATGCAGCTATAAGACCATTCTTATTAAATGAAGAAGAAACAGCAAATGCACCAGAAAGTGTTAAATTAATACCAGCTAAGGCATTAAAGAGCGAAGAACCTTTAAGCTACAGCATAGGGGTTACACCACTTGACTGTACTGGATGTGGAAACTGTGCTCAAGTTTGTCCAGCACCAGGAAAAGCTCTTGTAATGAAGCCACAAAATACTCAAGAAGATCAAATCGAAGCTTGGGATTACACAATAGAAAAAGTTAAGAATAAGAACCCAATGAACAAGAATACTGTTAAGGGAAGCCAATTTGAACAGCCATTATTAGAGTACAGCGGAGCTTGTGCAGGATGTGGAGAAACTCCATATGCAAAACTTGTAACTCAATTATTCGGTGACAGAATGATGATTGCTAATGCAACTGGATGTTCATCAATCTGGGGAGCATCAGCACCTGCAAGTTCATACACTAAGAACCAGGAAGGACATGGTCCAGCATGGGCTAACAGCTTATTTGAAGATAATGCTGAATTCGGGCTTGGAATGCAGTTTGGTGTTGAAGCTATAAGAGACAGAATTGAAGCTAATGCTAAGAAAGCAATTGAAGCAGGAGTTTCAGAAGATGCTAAAGAAGTTCTTGAAGACTGGATAGAACATAAGAATTCTGGAGAAGCTACAAGACAAAGAGCAGAAAGAGTTATTGAAGTGTTAGAAGGTGAAAATAACGAATTTGCTAAAGCTATCTTAGAAGATAAAGATTTCTTAATGAAGAGATCACAATGGATCTTTGGAGGAGATGGATGGGCTTATGACATCGGATACGGTGGACTTGACCATGTATTAGCTTCTGGAGAAAATGTTAATGTACTAGTATTTGATACAGAAATATACTCAAATACAGGAGGTCAATCTTCTAAATCTACTCCAACTGCTGCAATAGCGAAGTTTGCTGCAAGTGGTAAGAAGACTAAGAAGAAGGATTTAGGTATGATGGCAATGAGCTATGGATATGTATATGTTGCACAAATAGCTATGGGTGCTGATAAGAATCAGGCTCTTAAAGCTATAGCTGAAGCAGAAGCTTATAATGGACCATCATTAATAATTGCTTATGCACCATGTATCAGTCACGGAATCAAAGTTGGTATGACTAATACTCAAGCAGTTGAAAAGAACGTTGTAGATTGTGGATACTGGAGTCTATACAGATACAATCCATCACTTAAGGGAACTAAGAATCCATTCACATTAGATTCTAAGGAACCAAAGGCAAGCTTTAGAGATTTCTTAATGAGCGAAGTTAGATATGCTTCTCTTGCTAAAGCATTCCCAGAGCAGGCAGAAGAATTATTTGCTAAGACAGAAGCTGATGCAATGGAAAGATTAGCTACATATAAGAGATTAGCAAGCCAAGAATAATATATAAA
>JBJEJM010000198.1:12180-13822 GCA_051878075.1 Clostridium sp.
AAGTTGTATTAAGGTTATAAAAATTATAATTTATGAGAAGCAGGTATGTATGGGAGGAAATGAATTTATGAAAAACATAAGAATATTAATAGTAGATGACTCACCGTTTCAAATTGCATTATTAAATGATATTTTAGAGGAGCAGGGGTTTGAGGTTGTAGGACAAGCGATGTCTCTTGATGAAGTCAAAACTGAAGTTGAGAGATTAAGACCTGATGTTGTTACTATGGATTTAACAATACCAGGGACAGATGGATTTGAGTGTACAAAAGCTATTCATGAAATAGATGAAAACATAAAAGTAATCATTGTGAGTTCTATGATGGATGAAGAGCTTATTTATAAAGCTAAAAAATTAAGAATAAGCGGATATGTGCAAAAGCCAGTAGATAATGAAGAGCTTACGCTGCTTATTAATAGAATTATGGCAAGCGAAGATTTATATAAAGAACTTGAAGAACTTTATGTGGGTGCTTATAAAGAAGCAACTTTAAATATATTTAACCGTTACACTAAAACAGTTCCAGAAATAAATAATGAATCTTTTGAAAATGAAGATAAGAAAAGTGCAGGTGTATCTATAGTGCTTGGAATTATCGGTAAGTATAGTGGAAGACTTTTATTAGATATGTCTCACGAGACTGCAAGGAAGATTTCAGAAACTTTACTTAAAAGAGAAGCTAAGAGTGAAGAAGAAGTATTAAATGTAGCTTCTGAAGTTGCTAATATCATTGCTGGAAATGGATGTTCTATTATTAACAAGAAAAATAAGATTTTCGGTCTTAGAGTTGCGCCGCCAACTACAATTCATGGTGAGTCAATAAGTATATCAAAATCTGAATTAGAAAGTACATATTCTGCAGAAATTCATAGTATTTTCGGTGATATTTCAATAAGTGTAGGTTTTAGAAGAGGTGAAAGTGAATGGATGTCAAACATATAAATCCAGTTATAGGTTCAGTAGCAAATATAATGCCACAGCTAGGTTTTACTGAGATTAGTAAAAAAGGGCTGAGTTTAAAAGATAAAAATATTGATAGCCCTGGAGTTGTGGTGATTATAGGATTAATTGGAGATGTTAAGGGGAATATAATATATGGATTATCATTAGATGATGCAAAGAAAATTGCATCAACAATGATGATGGGAATGCCAGTTGACGATTTTAATGAAATGGCGCAAAGTGCAATTTCAGAATTAGTAAACATGCTAACAGCTAATGTTGCAACTAATTATTCTCAAGATAATATAAATGTTGATATTTCAACTCCTACATTAATTCAAGGGGAATTTGTTGCTAATGCAAGCACAGATCAAGTGATATGTGTTGAAATGGATGTTGATGGAATAAAACTTGATATAAACATATCAATAGAATAATAAGATTATATATTGAATTTAATTTTATACATTATAATAGCAAAAACTATACTAATTATTCCATGTAAAAAATAAGCGTTGCCACAAGTAGCAACGCTTATTTTTATGAGTTCAGTAATTAGATCTTTCTAAGTCTAATAATTTTTTCTTTAAGTCAAGTCCACCTACATATCCAACAAGACTTCCGTTTGATCCAATAACTCTATGACATGGAATAAAGATAGGAATAGGATTTTTATTATTTGCACCACCAACAGCACGA
>JBJEJM010000199.1:0-3028 GCA_051878075.1 Clostridium sp.
CGTAAAAAATGACTCTGTTTTGAATACTGTGATATTTTTTATTGGCAATAGTTCAGCACATAATGGACAAAGTATACAATTGCTGGATGTAATGTTTAAAAGAATATTAAAGTATTCAAAACTGAATATATATACAAAAATTTCATATATTATCTTTACAAATAAACATATGTTCGCTATTATATAAATAAGAACATATGTTTGAGGAGTTGACATATATGATTGATGATAATGACAGAATAGTATTTCATGTTGATGTAAATTCAGCATATCTTTCTTGGACAGCAGTAAAGTTATTGCAGTATGGAGGGCATATTGATATAAGGAATATTCCATCAGTAATAGGAGGGGATAGTGAAAACAGACATGGTATTATTTTAGCAGCATCGATTCCAGCTAAAGATCTTGGAATAAAGACTGGAGAGCCAATCTATTCAGCAATGCAGAAATGCAGTAGTCTTAAAGTATATCCTCCAGATTATGACTGGTATGTGAAATGCAGCAATGCTATGGTTAAGCTGCTTGAGGAATATTCTCCAAAGATTCAGAGATACAGTATTGATGAATGTTTTATGGACTGTACTCATTTTAAGGATAATTACAAGAGGATGGCAGTTAAACTTAAAATGAGGATAAGTGATGAGCTTGGTTTTAACTGTAATATAGGCATTTCTACAAACAAGCTTCTGGCAAAGATGGCAAGTGATTTTAAGCCAAAGAATACTGTACACACTTTATTCAAAGAAGAAATACCACAAAAGATGTGGCCTCTTCCAGCAGGTGATCTTTTTATGGTTGGCAGGGCTACAAAAGAAAAGCTCTCTAAGCTTAATATCAATACAATAGGAGATATTGCAAAATCTGATGTAAACCTTCTTGTTCAGAAGATGCATTCTCATGGAAAGCTTATTTATGAATATGCAAATGGAATTGACAATTCTGAAATCAGAAAATCAAATTATCTTGACATCAAGGGAATAGGCAATTCAATTACAACTTCTTATGATGTTGAAACATATGACGAAGCATGCAGAATACTGCTGGCTCTTACAGAAACTGCATCCATGAGGCTGAGGGAAAATAAAAGTTTATGCAGCCTTGTTGTCATAAGTGTAAAGACAAATAACTTTGTATACTATTCGCATCAGAAAGCACTTGAAAGCTTCACAGATTCAACAAACTTAATATATGAAGGTGTGAAGAAAGCTTTTAAGGAAGGCTGGAAAGGCGAAAAGATAAGACAGCTTGGAGTAAGGCTTACAAAGCTATGCAGCAATGAATATTATCAGGAAAGCTTCTTTAATTTTGAAAAGAATGAAAAACAGATGAAACTTGACAAAGCTATTGATAAAATACGAAAACGCTTTGGAAAAGAAGCAGTCATAAGATCAACATTCCTTCATTCAGGCATAAAGCCAATTGAAGGGGGAACAGGATCAAATGGTGATTACCCAATGATGAGCAGTATTTTATAAGGAAGTGTTTGATACATGAAGGTTGTTGCTAAAAATATAGAAATGATAGCTTATTTTAAAAGTGATGGAATGATAAATCCAATAAGATTCAGGATTGAAGAAGGAAACAAGAGGAAAGTCATCAAGATAAATAAGATAATAAGCACTGATACTGAAAAACTCTGTGGCAATAAAATGATAGTTTTTACCTGCAGTGCTTTTATAAACAATACTGAAAAGATATTTGAACTTAAGTATGATGTTGAAAAGTGCAGATGGATGCTTTTTAAGATTTAGAATGTGGTTTGGATTATATAATTTTAAACATCCTGCTATATATGTAATTTACGCATGTATAGCAGGATGTTTTTAATTTATGTAAAAAAATCCATTTTTAGTATTTACAAAAAGTAACAAGAGTGATATTATGTGTATATAGATGATATACACACTTAGATACGGAGGTGTACACTTTGAATATTTTAATAAGCAGCAATTCTCCTATCAAGCTATATGAGCAGATTGAAAATGCAATTAAAAATGAGATATTAAATGGAAATATGAAATCGGGAGAAATGCTTCCATCAATAAGAATGCTGGCAAAAGAACTTAAGGTAAGTATAATCACTACCAAAAGAGCATATGAGGAACTGGAAAAGGAAGGGTTTATAGAGACAGTGGTTGGAAAAGGTACTTTTGTTTCAGGAGCTAACTCAGAAAGGCTGAAAGAAGCAGCACTTGCTGAAATGGAGGGAAGGCTGGAAGAAGTAATAGTTTCAGCAAAATCACTTGGATTATCATTGGATGAATGTATTGAAATTTTGAAAGATTTATATGAGGAGGTTTAGTTTCATCATGGAAGCTATCGAAATAAGAAATTTAAAAAAGAATTATAAGAATTTTACTTTGGATATAGATAAACTTGATATTAAGTCTGGCTTTGTTACAGGTTTTATAGGGCCAAATGGTTCTGGAAAGACAACTACAATCAATTCTATAATGGGAATGATTAAGGCAGATAACGGAGAAATAAAGATTTTGGGAAAGAATATTTCGGAGGATGTAAGTGTCAAAGGTCATATAGGATATGTTGGAGATGTTTCAGGATTTCTTCAGGAAAGCAGACTTAAATATATAAAAAACAGCATAGCACCTTTTTATCCAGACTGGGATGAAAAAATGTATAGAAGATATATGGATTTGTTCAAGCTGGATGAAAATAAGGTGTTTAAAGAATTATCAAAAGGAATGCAGAAGCAGTTTCAGCTTACAATGGCATTTTCACATCATCCTAAAGTTTTAATTATGGATGAACCTACTGCTAATCTTGATCCTATAGTCAGAAATGAAATTTTAGAAATAATAAGTGAGCATATGTTAAATGAAAACATAACTGCTTTTTATTCATCACACATAACTACTGATATTGAAAAGTGTGCTGATTATGTTGTATTCATTTATGGTGGAAAAATATTTCTTCAGGGAGAAAAAGATGAAATTTTAGAAAATCATGTATTAGTAAAATTCAATAAAGAGTTATATGATGCTGATGTAGCAGAAGAATTCATTTCTAT
>JBJEJM010000200.1:0-3025 GCA_051878075.1 Clostridium sp.
CGCATACATTGTTGTAACGTCTTCAAATGCTGAGTTTAATGCATTATTTTCTAATGCTATTGGTACATCATCAATTTCTTCTTCTTTTACATCCTCAAAGTTTAGATAATAATCATTACCTAACACTTCGTCAGCAATTTTAGTAAATTCTTCATTGTGCTTAACTGGTACCCATCCTTGAATTAATGATACACTTTCAGTTTTTAAGAACTTAGTTGTAACATTCTTTCTTTGAACAACGTTATTGTAGTACTCATAAGCTATTTGTAATTTTTTTAATTCATCATCATATCCAGCTAATTCTTCTTTTATGATGAATTTATCCGATTCAATTAAAGATACTCTTTCATTATAATCGTGAATTAGTTTTAGAGGAGTATCTACTTCCTCTGTCTTGAATGGAGTAAATCCAAACCCTCTTAGTGTTTCAGCTGTATTTTCAGCATTATCTTTGTTGCATAATGCAAAGAAATAAGTATCTTGATTATTCTTAGATACAACTTCTACATAACAATCATTCAAATCGCTGTTTAAAGCTTCTTCGTATTGATTTGCAACACTTCCTAAGAAATATACAGTTTCTTCAAGTTCTTTTAATGAACCTAAAGGAGCATCGAAGCCTTCATATGGCTGTAAGCTTTGTACAATCCCTTGTAACTTCGTCTTTTCATTTTCTAACTTAGTTAATTCATCATCTTTTGACTTAACCTTGTCATAGATAGCTTCCCAATTGCTTGACTTCACTTTACCTTCAAGTTCGCTGAAATTTACTGAAAGCTTCCCAGTACGTAAAGCTTGAAGTCCTGATTGTTTAGGCACATAGTCTTGTAAAAACTGTAGGGCAAATTTAACTTTTGATAATTGCTCTTCCCACTTTGCTATATCAGAATCAACTACATCCTTAGTTAAATCATTAAGAATTTCATTTCCTTCTTGAATTGCTTCATCTTGAAGATTAATGAATTCTGCATTTGAAAAACCTTGTAGTTTTTCAAGTAATGCTTCTTTTTTTGATTCAAAGGCTAACAAAGTGAACTTATTCATTTTAACTATTGCCATGAACTTTCACTATCCTCTCAACCACTAATTTTATAGCATTAAGTCTTTTTTCTTCAGATACATTTAATATATCTTCAGCTTCTTTTCTGCCTTTTGCTAATATAGGTTCTGCTTCTTTGTTACCCATATCAACTGCTTCTTGAATAAGCTTATCAGCCTTTTCTTTTGCGCTTGCTAAAACATCATTATACTGCTTATCTGCTTCAACTATAGCTTTTTGAACAAGTTCTTTTGCTTCAGCATTTGCATTTTTAACAATATCCTTTGCCTTAGCTTCGGTTTGTTTAATTTCTTCAATTGCTTCTAATGCCAAAATATCACCACCTTTAATGCCTTCAATGTAAAAAAGAAAATAATATATATTAATACTTTATGTAGTATTAATTACTTTGTTCTTGTTTTATTATACACGTTGTATGTATAATTTTCAACAATTTTGCTTTAAAAAAGTTACAGTACCTAAACAATACATTTTCAAATCCAGTGTATTTATTAACTTAATCTTAACCCAGCATTATCGGGTTTTGTATTGATTCAATCCTTATGTATTAATATTTTTCAGTATACTTTCATTATCTATTTTTAGGTTAATTTTAGGTTAATTTAAGATTATTATAATAATTTTAAATTTTAATATGTTCTATATATATAATATTCATTTATATTTCAATATTTATGTATGAACCAGAATTATCAAATAAATAATATGATTCTTTTTCTTTTATAATATCTTTGTTCACATATTCCTCTAAATCTATACTGAACTTTTCTAAATGATATTCTTTAAATGAATACTTTTCACGAAGAAATCCTTTTATCTCTTTTTCTTCTTTTTTTGAAAGACTGCTTCTTAAGAAATCTGGAAGTCCCCTTTTTTTATTATATAACAAATAATTAAATTTAACTATTTCATTTAAATATTTATTATTTTCTTCCAAAATTTCATTATTAAAATCCAGAAATACTTTATAATATTCTATATTCCCTATATTTTTATTAAAATACCCCTTACTTTCAAAAAAGCTTCCAAGATTATAATAGAAATCAAAAGGAGAATTATATTTCTTCTCAAAATATCTTATTATGTAATCGAATTTTCTCGAATTATAATATTTATCGACCATTTCCTCAACTTTCTTTAGCCTTAATATTTCTTTATAACTAATTTTATTTGTTTTTAATATTTCATATGGTGGATAAGGGGAATATTTCATATTATAATTGTCGGCTTCTTCTCTCATTGATGAACCTTTTAATAATTTCAAGAAACCAAGTTGAATTTCTTCTGGTCGTATGCTATACACATCATTAAATGATCTTATAAACGATTCATAATCTTCACCTGGAAGTCCTGCAATTAAATCTAAATGCTGTTTAATATTCTTTATAGACATAAGTTCTTCGACTTTTTCTTTTATATCAGAAAAATTCACAAATCTATTTATATTTCTAAGTACATCATCATTGGTAGTCTGAACTCCTACCTCAAACTGAAATCTGCCTTCTGGTGCTTTTCTAAGAAGTTTTATTTCTTCATCTTTTAATATATCTGCTGATATTTCAAAATGGAATTGAGTTTCTGTATCTGCATTTATTAAATATTCCCATATAGCCATTGCAAATTTATGATTGCAATTAAATGTACGATCCACAAATTTTATAAGCTTTACTTTTTTATCAATAAAATATTGAAGCTCTTTATATACTCTTTCAATATTTAAGAATCTTACTCCATGACTAGTTGATGATAAACAGTATTTGCAATTGAAAGGACATCCTCTAGACGCTTCATAATAAACAATTTTATTGCTTAAATCTTCATCCATTTCATACGGAAATACTATCTCATCCATATTCATCAATGGTCTTTTATCATTAGAATATACATTATCATTACGTTTATAATGCAATCCTCTAACCTCTTCCAATTCCATTTTCCCTAATTTATATAATATAAAATCTCTAT
>JBJEJM010000201.1:0-7805 GCA_051878075.1 Clostridium sp.
TTAGAATATACATTATCATTACGTTTATAATGCAATCCCCTAACCTCTTCCAATTTCATTTTCCCTAATTTATATAATATAAACTCTCTATATGTCTTTTCTCCTTCACCTTCAATAACATACTCACCCGCCTGATCTTTTAAGAATGCTCTTGAATCAAAAGATACTTCCGGACCCCCATATAAAATTTCAATATCAGAATCAACTTGTTTTATTAACTCAGAAAGTCTGGATACCATTTCTACATTCCATATATATGTTGAAAAGGCTACTATATCTGGATTCTCATTTATTATCTCTTCTAATACCCTCTCCACCCTATCATTTATTGTAAATTCTTTTATTTTTCCTTCATAATCTAAATCCTTTGTAAAACTTCTTAAATAACGCACAGCAAGATTACTGTGTATATATTTAGAATTAATTGCTGTAAGTAATACTTTCATTTCTTTTCTCCTCTTTTTTACTATTTTTCTCTAGCTTTCTTCCTCTAATGAAGAAAATATCTTCCCATGATTTAGTTTCTTCTATCTTGAAGT
Source organism: Clostridium sp. (assembly GCA_051878075.1). Classification (GTDB taxonomy): domain Bacteria; phylum Bacillota; class Clostridia; order Clostridiales; family Clostridiaceae; genus Clostridium. Next base: position 540 of record JBJEJM010000201.1, read on the forward strand.
ATTTTTCAAGAATTTTTTTTGTTTCTTCTACATTTGATGTAGTCAATATATTTAGATTTTTAAAATTAAACTCCTTTATATTTCCTTTTGGTAATATAACCTTTATCTTATTATTAAATACTTTACCTCTCACTTTGTTAATATCCCATATTAGTATTTCACCTCCGATTTTTATATATTTATATACTTCTTTTATAAGTTTTTCTTTTTCTATGGAAGTCCATATTTTATTCAGTTCAAAGAAAAAAGTACATGCATCATAATCACTATTTTTTAGTTCTATCTTTGTTTCTTCATTTACATAATCAAGACTCATTTCATCTTCAACATCTTTTGATAAATTATAGATAACACCTAGATTTTTTTCACCAACATCAAGTATATCACCATTTATATTGACTTTTTCTAAATTTATAATGATTGTTTTTCCCACTTTTCCCACCCTCTATTAAAATTTCTATTATATCATGATTTATAATATATCATTTTAACATTTATTTCCATATTTTAAAATATATATTTGAACTTAGGATTCTAAAATACTCAATACTAATGTATAAATACAATTGATAATTTCATAATTTCTTACACAATAAAAAACTGCCATATTTAAATATAGCAGCCCAGACTATCATCAATCTTCAAATTTAAACATATATCATTTACTTGGTCCTAGAATTATATTTATACATAAATATAAATACAAGCATACCAAGCAAAATCATAATAAATATAAGTACACTTCGTGGAAGATTAAAAATGCTGTTTCCATTATCAAGACTTAATTTATAAATACACCCAATTCCACTATCAAGAATATATATGGCATCACCTTTTATTCTTATTTCTTTCACAATACTACCATCCTTTAATTTCAAAAGTTTATTTACAACAAAATTCTTATTTATGGATGAAATCATGTTATTGCGTTTATCATAATAAACACCAGTATCCCTATCAAATATTTCTCCTTGACTATCTATTGCCAGATATTTTATTGAATTCACATTATCAAATTGAAATAATGGCCCTGCAACTATTTTATTTGGCGGATTTTCAATAATCCTTGTAATAGCTTTATCTCCTTTAAATCTTGGTGAATCTATTGGATCACCACCACTAAAATCCGGCCATCCATACCAGGTATTTTTATCTATCTTATATAAATAATCGAAATCTCTTTTAACTGGCCTGCTGCCAATATCCTCCATGCCACCTACAATACATATAAGATTATTGTCACTATCCAGACTCCATCCTGTAATATTTCTTATTCCACAAGCAAATAACGAAATACCATTTGTTTCCGGATCTATTTCAACTATGGAACCATTAGCAATTTTTTTACATTCTATTTTCTGTCCCTTTAAAGATGAATTACCATAAGGCATAAATGCTCCTGTCTTATCCTTACCATAATTATTTCCATTCAATGTTATATTTATAGGACTTATATCATATGGAATATCATTCAATTCACTTTCACCATTTTTATCTGCAACTCCTGAATTTGTAGCACTGCCTATGGCAAGTAAAATTTTTGAATCCTTTACTATTAATTTTCTGTCAAGGTATTTCCCCCTATATGGTATATATTCTAGTATAATCTTATTTTCACTTGTATCTAAATCATATCTATAAATTCTATCCTTTGAAATATAATAAATTTTATTATTATATAATAAAATATTCTCTATTTGAAAAGAATCATCTTGTAATAATATATTTTCAGTTCCCTCTTCTTTAACTACTTTAATACAATTATTATAAGCTACATATGTATTTCCTTCTTCATCCTTATCAAAATCAACAGCCTGCTTACAGTTTTTATTATCTATGCTCCAGCTCACATTATTCTTTAATATATTGATTTTATATTTATCAGATATTTTAACAAGGATAAATGCTGTTATTACAATAACAATTGAAATACCTATAAACTTCAAAAAATGTTTCATAAATCCTCCCCCTGCTTTATATAGTCTTACATATTAAAATTTCTTCTCAATAAAAGTATATTTAAACATATATAAAATAAGACCTTATGTCATATGAATTTTATTTACAGCAATATTTAGAATTTTTCTTCCAATAAAATCATAATATTAACCAAAGGAGTGAGTTACGTTGGATAAAGATAACTTTTTTAAGAATTCATTTTTGTTAACAGCTTCTAATATAACAACAGGGATATTAGGGTTTATTTTTTCAATTTATCTTTCAAAAGTGCTAGGCCCTGAAGGTATGGGATTATATAATCTTGTAATGCCAATTTACAATTTATTCATATGTCTTATGTCTGCAGGAATTGTAGCTTCAATTTCAAAAGTTTCAGCTGTTTATGCACAGAAAGGTGAGCATAATAACATAGTAAAGACAATACGCAGCGTTGCAATATTCAACGTAACGTGGGCACTTTTCATAGGTATAATTGTGTTTTTATGTGCTCCCCTTATAGGAAAATATGGTGTTAATGATGTTAGGACAATAAATGCTATCAGAGTCATATGTCCTGCTATGATTTGTATTGCAATTTCTAACATTTTCAAAGGATACTTTTATGGAACTTCAAAAATAACAGTACCTGCTATTATAGATATCTGTGAAAAAGCCATGAGAGTAGTTACTGTAAGCCTCCTTATTTTTTTATGTCAGGCACATACTTTAGAAAAAATGGTTACTCTTGCAACTGTTTCTTTATGTATTGGAGAATTTCAAAGTCTTTTTTTCTTATATATTTATTATAAATACTCCATAAAAAAAATGCCCCCTTCATTTGAACAACCTGAGAGCACATGGCAGTTAGTATTTGATGTAATAGTAATATCAATACCACTATGTATAAATGGTTTTCTTACTAATATTATTGGAACATTATCTACCCTTGTAGTTCCTAGACGGCTTATTGCTGCTGGATTTAATTATTCACAGTCTTTAAGTATGATTGGTAAATATAATGGTATGGCTATGTGTATAATAACCATTCCAATGATTGTAGTATCAACAATAAATACACTGCTGATTCCAGATTTATCTCAGACTCTGAATCAAGGTAAGGAATATGAAGCTTCACTTAGAATACGTAAAGTAATTAAATTGGCATTTTTACTTGGTTTATCAACAGCAATAATATGCAATATTGTACCTGTGGAACTTGGCAGAATGTTCTTTGGACGAGATGATTTAGGTAACTATATACGGTTTTCTTCACTTTCTGCTCCAATAATATTTACTTCACTAACTATGTTTGGAATACTTAACGGATTAAATAAACAAAGTATAATACTTCGTAATTCATTAATTGAAGCTTTATTAGAATTAATATGTCTATATGTTCTTACTTCCATGCATTCCATAAACATATTTGGATACAGCATAGCTATGTGTGTAGCTTGTAGCGTAAGCCTGCTACTGAATCTGCATGAAGTAAATAAACATCTGAATATTAATTTAAATGAATATAATATTTTAATATATATTCTTCTATCTATATTAGTTTTTATTTTTGTATCAATCCTTTCAAAATGTTTTTCAGGACATTTTCCTTATGGAAATAACTTCATAGTTATAATAGTAACTTTTTTAATTTTCATATATCTAGGTGGTTTTGGTGAAACAGAATAATAAATATATATTTAAATTTATGTAAAAAATAAAGGTGCTTTATAGTCAAAACACCTTTATTTTTATACTATTCAAATTATTTCATTATCTTTCTTATATGTCTTGGAAGCATTCTATATATTTTTACTGAAATACTATCCATATCTTCCTTATTTATTCCACCAAGAAGAATCATAAGATAAAGATATATAAATCCACCAATTAAAATCATCACTAATGTCATAAACCCACTTAATATTTTTCCACCATTAGTTATTGATAATAATACATTGATTGGATTTTTAAGTGCATATATTACTACAGCCATAACAAATGATGATATCAAAGGTTTAATAATATTCCTAATAAATGAAATTCTTACTCTGATTGCTTTTTTTAACGCAATCTGATTTAAGATCATAGGAATAAAGAACCATAAAAAATTACCTGCTACTACACCTAAAATATTAATACTTGGAATTCCAACTAAAATATAATTAGCAATTATCTTTGCAATTATACCAATACTAAATGTAACTAATACAAAATATAATTTATTCATACTCTGCAGTATTGTAGTCTGTATCTGAACTACTGATTGAATTACAAGTACTATAGAACCTATGAGCATAAGTTCATAACCTTGATTGGTTCCATATAAAAGTTCGAATACTTCACTTGCCAGGCAGGATAATCCTACTGCTGCTGGAATTGTAATTATAAAAGTAATTCTAAAAGCAAAATTTGTCTTCTTTCTTATATCTCTTTTATTCTTCAATGCCATTGCTGCTGCAATAGCTGGAAGAACTGTAGTTCCTAAGGCTGTAACAATTATAAGAGGTACTGATAATAGTGTTTTATATCGTCCAAGAACTCCATAAAGCTCCTGTGCCTTTAAAAGTTCAAATCCTGCATGAGCAAGTCTGCTGTTTACATTAACCATATCTACAAGACTTCCAAAATTCTGAAGCCCAGCTGTTAAAGTTATAGGAAGCCCATATCTTATCAGTTTTCTCACAATTGCCTTGCTTCTTATTCTTTTGTTACTTTTATCCAGTTCAAATGCTTCTTCTTCAAATTTATTCTTATCATAACAATATACCATATACAGACAAGCAACAAGTGCACCTACAGAAGTACCAATAGTTCCTCCTGCACTTCCATAAGCAATACTTATTTTAACCAAAAGAAAAGCACATGTAAGACTCACAAGTATATTTATTATCTGTTCAATTACTTGGGAAACAGCTATAGCATTCATACTGCTTTTCCCTTGAAAATATCCTCTATAAGATGACAAAATCGATGTAACAAATATACTTGGTGCAAGAAGCATTATTCCATACGATGCTTCTGGATTTCCTATAAGTTTTCCTAAAGGAAAAGCAAACATCATAAGCATTATGGAAATTACTCCTCCAACAAGAGCTAATAATGTTTTGGATATTTTTAATGTTCTTATAGCATCTTCATGTCTATTCAAAGCTGTCAGTTCTGCTACTACCTTTGCAATTGCCGGCTGAGTTCCTAAATTAGTTATAGCATACGCAAATAGAAACACTTCATAACTATTCTGATATATTCCATATCCACTTAATCCCAGAATCCTTTGAAGAAGAGGAATATAAAATACTGATATTATTTTACTTACTATTCCAGCTATTGAAAGGATCAAAAAGCCTTTATTTGCTGACTTTTCTTCCATGACTACCTCCTATCTGAATGAAACTTTAAATACATCTTGTTTTATTTTTTTAAATAATGGAGGCAATGCTACAGCTATAGTCTTATTATCTAAATATCCAAGCTTACCTTTTATTTTCCTAAAATTTAATTTATATGCATATAAATATTGGTAGTTCAATCCATACTTGCTTTCAAAGAATGAATTTAATTTCTTATCTCCATATTTATTATCTCCAATTATAGGATTTCCAACATGTGCAAGATGTGCTCTTATCTGATGACTTCTTCCTGTAATTAAATTAATTTCTAAAAAAGAATATGCACCATTAGTCTCTACTACTTTTACATCCATTGATATTTTTTTAGAATTTTTAACTTCTTTATCATAAACTGTAGATATGTTAGTCTCAGGATTCTTAACAATATATCCTTCGTAAAGACCTCCTTTTACTCTTCCTTTTGCCAAAGTATAATAATATTTTTTTACCTCATCTTCTCTTATAGCTTCATTAATACACTTTAGTCCCTCAAATGTTTTACCAAACATAATCATTCCAGATGTATTTCTATCCAATCTGTTACATGCAGCTGGTGTAAATGTAACTTCATTTTCAGGAACATAAGAACCCTTATCATTTAAATAAGAAAGTACGTAATCTGTTAATGTAGCTTCTTTATTATCATTGGAATCAGAATGAACAAGTATTCCAGGCCATTTTTCTACTATAACTACATTTTCATCTTCAAAGCATATCTTCATACGCTTAGGATCTACTTTTATAAATTTAGCACTTTTATTTTCTTTCTTAGTCTGTATGTATTTTATTTCTACTACATCGCCTTCCTCTAAGAAATACTTTTCATTTTGTTTCTTTCCATTAACTCTTATATCTTTTTTTCTTAGTGCTTTAAATATTGCGCTTAATGGTACATCTTTTAATAACTTTCTTAAAAATTTATCAAGTCTTTGCCCTGCTTCATTTGAGCCTATTTCTATTTTCAAATATAATCACTCCTACTTTTTTTAATGCACAATAACCCTCTAAAAATCAGCTTATTGTGCATTATAAAAGAAATTTTGAAAATTTCTTTTTCTTTTGTCTATCCTCTTAGAATTATCTAGTTTTTTTATCCTATTGTCAATTATAATTATTTAGTCAGATATCTATATGCTGCTGTTGCCTGAATTGCAGCTCCGATAGGAATACAATCTTCATCTATATTAAATAAATTACTATGTGCTGGTTCAGTAGTCTTTTTTTCTTTATTTCCAGAGCCTAAAAAGTAAAAGGCTGATGGTCTTTCCATTGCAAAGTAAGCAAAACTTTCTACTCCCATTTTAGGTGCCTTCTGTTCTAATACATTTTCTTTTCCTAGAATTAGTTCTGCACTTTCTCGAATTAAATCAACACAGCTGTCTTCATTATAAAGACAAGGATAACTTTCTTCTACAATTACTTCTGCCTTTGCTCTTGACATTGAAGCAATACCTTCTGCTATTTCAGTAAGTCTTTGAATTGCAAAAGCCCTATCTTCTTTAGTCATAGTTCTTATCATACCGCTTATTGTAGCTTCACCAGGTATTATATTTTGAGCTGTACCTGCATGAATTGTACCAACTGTAACTACTGCTGGATTGACTGGTGCTATCTCTCTGCTTACAATTGTCTGAAGTGCTATAACTATATGACTTGCTATAACAACTGGATCAACAGTAGTATGTGGTGATGCACCATGACCACCCTGGCCTGTTATTTTTATAGTATAAGGATTAGAGGCTGCATTAACTACATTCTTTTTGATTTTTATTGTTCCACATTCTGTTTCTTCATCTACATGAAGGCCTAATATACAGTCAACTTTAGGACTATCTAAAATTCCTTCTTTAATCATATGGGTTGCCCCACCAGTTGTTTCTTCTGCTGGTTCAAATAAAAGTTTTATGGTTCCAGAAAACTCATTTTTGTGGTCATTCAA
>JBJEJM010000201.1:7905-13772 GCA_051878075.1 Clostridium sp.
TTTATAACACCTGTTGTTCTTGGAAGTTCAAATCCAAGCTCAGGATGTTCATGTAAATCTCTTCTTATATTTATTAATTCCTCTTTAATATCTTCTGCTTCTTTTTTAAAATCCACCATAATTAATACCTCCATTCATATTGCATCTATTTCGACCAAAATACTTCAATATTATCTCCATTTTTTAAGATTTCAGTATACTGTGCATTTTCACCATTCAAAGTTAGATTAATATTTCCTTTAGGTACTGTCAAGTCAAAATCGATATAATCAAATATATCTACTACTATATATTCCTTCTTCCCCTTCATAATTACTGTATCACCATTAACAGTTACATTTACAGTTGATGTTTCTTCCTTAATAGCAGTTTTTTCTTTATTATATTCATCTTCATTTATTGAACTTTTACTTTGTGCTGTTTTATCTTCTTCATTGCTCATGATAGATTCATTCATATCATCTTTCTGTGATGAATTTTCATTTTTAATTATTTCAGTATTGTAAGTTATAAGTTTCTCGCCTTCAAATACTTCATAGTCATCTTCTAATATCTTATCTTCTGCTTCATTTGATAAATTGATATCTTTTTTGATTATATATTTCTTTAAATCTTTAATTTTAGTTGGAAGAAATACTGTTACTTCATCACCATTTTTTATTATATAATCTAGTTCTTCATTCTTGTTATTAACAAGTACCACTGGTTCTATATTCACTATTTTCTCATCAATATATATAGTTATAGAATTTATATTTCTGATATTATCTCCCAGTCTAGGCTCTGCATTTTTTCCACTTTGTGCATAATTTAATTCTATAATATCTTTATCATTGATCTCTGTTTCGAGAGTTGCTTCTTTTGAGTTAATAAGTATATTTGCAGCTTTACCACATTCACCAAAAGCGATTCTTTTGCATCCATTATATGTAAATCTTATATTCTTTCCATTTTTGCTTATAAGAAGTACAGGATTAATTCCTGCCTGTAATAATACATCCATTACAGTATGTTTATGTGAATTAAATAAACTTATTGGTTCTCCATTTAACTCTACATCTATAAAATCATTTCCAAGGCTTCTTATTGCAGTTAATGCTATTCCAAGAACAGTAACTCCTGCTGATCCTAATTCATTATCAGATAAACATTCAGTTACAGCTTTTCTATCTTTAACTGCAATTCTCCTTGATGAAAGATTAAGTTTTTCAGCCATTAATTCCAGTATACCTGGAGTATGTGCTCCTCCTCCTACAAGGAATACTGCACTTGGAGACTTTCCTCCATTTAATTCTATTATTTTTTTAGAAATTTCATCTGCTATTTTATTTACAATACTCTGAATTAATTTTGAAACCTCTTCTGAAGATACAGTGTTCTCCAATCCCAAGGCATCTATGTAATCAATCTCTGAATTAACATTAATTTCTCTTTTAATTCTTTCAGCTGTATTGAAATCAACCAGATATTCCTGTGCTATAACTTCTGTAACTTCATCTCCTGCCATAGGAACCATTCCATATGCAGAAATAGTTTCTTTTGAACTGATAGCTATATCTGATGTTCCTGCTCCAATATCAACTAATGCTATATTTAGCAGTCTCAAATTCTTAGGTATAGCAGCTTCCATTGCTGCAATAGGTTCTAATGTAAGATTTATTACTTTTAGATTCACTTTATTCATTACTGCATATAGAGAATCTACAACTGATCTTGGTAAAAATGTCGCAATTACATCAGCACCAGCCTTTTCACCTTTATGTCCTATAAGATTAGAAATCAAGAAACCATTTAGATAAAAATTCTTAACTGAATACCCCACACAATATAATTTTCCCTCAGTTGTACTGTTTATTTGCATTTCAGCATTTTTAACTGCACCTAATTCAATACTTCTTACAATTTCTTTATCAATTTCATTATCTTCATCTATTTCTAATTCTGCATGAGCATTTATAGTTTTTAGAAACCTTCCTGCTGCTGCAATAGAAACTTCACTAAGCTCTATCCCCAGCTCTTCTTCAATAGCTCTTTTAATCTTTTGAACAACGTGTGCTACAAGATTTATATCATGTATCTGACCATCAACCATTGCTCTTTCTTCATGTTCCATATATTTCTCACAAACAACTTGAAACTTTTTATCTCTTATTATACCTACTGTACCTATAATAGACCTTGTCCCTATATCTAATGAAAAAATTATATCTTTTTTATTAAATCCTTTTAATTCCATCTCAACCCAACCTTTATTGCTCTTTTCCATATTAAAATCTAATTTAAATTATATAATATTAACAAAGTTCATACAACAATAAAGAATAAAGCATTACTTAATTAATTCGTATTTTTATTTTTAAAATAATGTGGAAAATTTACACTTTTTAAAATATATTTCAATCAAATTATATGAGGCAGTTAAAGCTGTTATAGTTATTAAAATTCTCCAAATTCTATTTTATCCATACTCCACTTTCATCTAATACATATCCATCTATTACAGTATCTTGTGCCATAACACCATTACTATATAGATAGTACCAATTTCCATCTGTATCTTCTATCCACCCTGTCTGCATAACTCCTGACTCATTTAAATAATACCAGTTAGATTTATATTTCACCCAGCCAGTCTGCATTATTCCTTCTTTATCTAAAAAATACCACTGTCCATTATTTTTAAGCCATCCTCTCACTCTTACTCCATCTTCGACAAAATACCATTGTCTATCTTCTTTATGCCATTTACCAGTAGTATTTGATCCTTTGTTTATAGCTACTTCTGTCTGTTTTCCCTGTTTGGAAATTGCTAATGCATATATAGAAATACTTGACAATATGCAGATACCTAATCCAAGTATACATATTAATTTTTTTTTCATTCTAACCACTCCTAAATAATTTTAAATTTAAATTAATTAACAATCTTACTAATTGCTCCAAGAAAATTTATCATTGATATCTATTCACTATATATTTACTATACCACCATATTATTAAATAATCATATAATTATTAATTTTTTAATATTTTTATCTAAAAAATACATCAAAATATAATGAAAGTATTTTTTCTCTTTTTTTTATTTTTATAACATTTTTTACATTTACAAAAATTTAAAAACATATTTTACATTTTTTCGATTTTATGGTAGATTATTATGTATAATATTAATATTTTAACGTTAAAATTAAATATTATTTTTTTAAAGGGGGTAATTATATTGTCAAAATTAAAATTATTATCAATTATAACTGCTGCTTGCGCAGTATTATCTGCTTTACCAAGTACAAGCTTGGCAGCACATGCTGCTGAAACAGCTCAAACAACTAATAAAACACAAACATTTGCTACTTATGATGCTGCTATTGCTAATGATGAGAAAATTATAGAAACATTAAAAAAGAACGGAACTATCCCAAGTGATACTAATCCAGATAAATATAAAGATATTATAAAAAACTACTTAAAAGAAGATAAAGATCAGAATAGCACTAGTGCTTTAGATTTAGACACTAAATCTTATCAAGGATTAAAATCATATGCTAGAGAAGCTCGTGAAAATGGATTACTTGCTGATCATGGCAGTATCTTTGACAGATTTAAGCCACATAAACCTCAAACTTCATGGGATGGAAGTGTAACAAAAGACAAAGCTCTCGTTCTTTTGATTGAATTCCCTGATTTACCTCATAATACATTAACTGCTGAAGATACAGATATGTATTATAAAGACTATACACATGACCACTATAATGACATGATTTTTGGTAAAGATGGTTATACTGGTCCTAATGGTGAAAATCTTATTTCAATGAAACAATTCTATGATCAACAATCTGGAGGCAGCTACGATATAGATGGTACTGTTTTAGGATGGTATACTGCAAAACATCCAGCAGCATATTATGGAGCTGATCAAGGCGGTAACCATAGTATAAGAGTAGAAGAGCTTATACATGAAGCTTTAGAAGATGCCGCTAAAGAAATAGATTTAAGCCAATTTGACTTAAAAGACCCTTATGATTTAAATGGTGACGGTAATATACAGGAACCAGATGGAATTATTGACCACCTTATGATTATCCATTCAGGAATGGGACAAGAAGAAGGTGGTGGCTCTATCGGAGACGATTCAATATGGTCACATAGTTCAAAGATTTATCAAGAAGGAGATAATGGAGCTGAACCTTGGAAAATTCCTGGAACTAATATGTCTGCATATCCTTATACAATAATGCCTGAAGATGGTGCAGCAGGTGTATTTGCTCATGAATTTGGACATGATTTAGGTCTTCCTGATGAATATGACACTCAATATAGTGGTCAAGGTGAACCTATCGAATACTGGTCAATAATGTCAAGTGGAAGCTGGGCAGGTAAGATTCCTGGAGCTGAGCCAACAGGATTCAGTCCATATGCAAAAGAATATTTCCAAAAAACATATGGTGGAAACTGGTTCCATGGAAATACAATTGATTATAGCGAATTAGGTAAATTAGGTACACAATTTACTTTAGATGCTGCAAGCCAAAAAGGTAAAAACAATAATTTTGTAAAAATCACTTTACCAGACAAATCTACTGTAATTACAACACCTGTCAGCGGTGAAAAAGCATATTTCAGTGGATCAGGAAATAATTTAAACAATTCTATGATTACAGATGTAGATTTAACTAATGTAACTACAGACTCTGCTGTAAGCTTCGATTTCAAAGCATGGTATGATATAGAAAAAGATTGGGATTACGGTTCTGTTGGTATACAATTAGAAGGAGAAAATAAATGGACAACACTTCCTGGAAACATTACTACTACAGAAAATCCAAACGATCAAAACCCTGGAAATGGTATAACTGGTAAATCAAACGGATGGGTTGATGCAAAATTCGATCTTAAAGATTATATTGGTAAGAAATTTAAATTAAGAATTAATTACTGGACTGACGTTGCAGCTCAATTACCTGGATTATATGTTGATGATATTTCTCTAAATGTTAATGATCAACAAATTCTATTCGATGATTGTGAAGAAAATAGCAAATTTGAATTAGATGGATTCAGTAAAAATGATGGTAAAAAATTAACAGATCACTACTACTTAATTGAATTAAGAAATCACTACGGAAGTGATTCAGGACTTAAGAGTATTAAACGTGGTAAAAGTTTAATGTCTTATGATCCAGGTCTTTTAATCTGGTATGTAGATAACTTATATACTGAAAACTGGACTGGTACTCATCCTGGACATGGTTACTTAGGAATTGTTGATTCTGATCAAAACCCAGTTAAATGGAATGATGGTACTGTTGCATCTTCAAGATATCAAATGCATGATGCTGCATTCAGCTTCTATTTAAAAGCTCCAATGGTCATTGACTACAGCACTGATTCTAAAACAGAAAATATAAAAGATTACAATATTTTAAGCACTCCTGTATTTAAGGATAGTAACGACTATACATCACCAAGTCTTCCTGATGCAGGTATAGAATTACCTCAATACGGAATAAAAGTTAATTTATTAACTCAATCTCCAGATAGCAGCCGTGCTACAATTTCTGTCACTAGAAAATAATTAAAAATAGCTTGGATTGTGTCCAAGCTATTTTTTTACATAATAAATAATATATCATATGATTTTATCAATTATATATCTATACTTTTTTCTAAGATTATTGTATCCATGCTCCACTTGCATCTAACTTATATCCATCAATAACTGTGTTGTATGCCATAGCGCCACTACTGTATAAATAATACCATTTACCATTTATATCTTTAAACCATCCAGTCTGCATAGCTCCAGAAGCATTTAAATAGTACCATTCTGATTCAACTTTAACCCATCCAGTCTGCATTGCACC
>JBJEJM010000202.1:0-3017 GCA_051878075.1 Clostridium sp.
TCTTGCAGAAGAAAAAATTAAGAAAATGGGAATTTATGATTTGACAAAAAAGTGTTATAGGAATTTATCTGGAGGACAGCAGCAAAGAGTCCTCCTTGCAAGGGCACTTTGCTCTGCCAGTAAAATTATTATTTTAGATGAACCAGTAACAGGATTAGATCCAAAGATGACTTCTGAATTTTATAATATAATACAGAATTTAAATAAGGAAGGGATGGCTGTTATTATGGTATCTCATGATATAAAGGCAGTTTCCTATGCAACACATATTCTTCATATTGAAAAGAAGAATTCTTTTTATGGTAAAAAAGAAGAATATTTAAAAAGTTATAAATGGAAGCTGTTTAAGGAGAAAGGTGAAATGATGGATGAATACAATTATAGATAGATTTGAATTTTACATTGCTTATCCATTTGTACAATATGCACTTATTGTAGGGGTATTGATTGCACTTTGCTCTTCTCTTTTAGGAGTTACACTGGTATTGAAACGATTTTCATTTATTGGAGATGGACTAGCACATGTTGCATTTGGTGCTATGGCAATTGCTGCAATTTTAAAAATGACAAATGATACATTATTTATTATGCCAGTAACTGTGATTGCTGCAATTATGCTGCTAAGGATAGGGCAGAATACAAAATTAAATGGAGATGCAGCAATTGCAATGATTTCTGTGGGCTCTCTTTCTATTGGTTATCTTACAATTAATCTATTTTCTAAATCTGCTAATATTTCAGGGGATGTATGTTCTACACTTTTTGGTTCTACTTCAATTCTAACATTGACAATTAGTGAAGTGAAGTTCTGCATTATTATGTCAATATTAGTTGTTTTATTTTTTGTATTATTCTATAATCGTATTTTTGCTGTGACTTTTGATGAAAATTTTACGAAAGCAATTGGAAAAAGTGCTGAAATGTATAATTTGATATTTGCAGTGATTACAGCTGTAATTATTGTATTGTCAATGAATCTTGTAGGATCATTATTGATTTCAGCACTTATTATATTTCCAGCATTATCAGCTATGAGGATACTAAAATCCTTTAAAGGAGTGGTTATATATTCAGCAATTTTATCTGTTGCTGGTGCATTATCCGGGATGCTTATATCAGTACTTTTTTCTACACCTGTTGGATCTACAATCGTTGCAGTAGATATGATTTTATTTTTTTTAAATTGTATTTTAGGAAAGTTATTTAAAGGATGATGGCATATGAAAAAGTTAAAAAAGGTAGCAATCATTTGTATGTTAATTACAATATTGATTGGATGCAGTAAAAGTGAACAGAGTACTAGAAATATAAATAATGTAAATAATGCAGATAAAGTATTAGATGAAGTGACAGATAATACAGACAAAGAAACTTCCAATAATGATGAGAGCAGTGCTGATAAATATAACGAGATGCAAAATCAGCAAAAATATTATACAGGCAAGTCAGAAGAAGATTGTAAGAATAGTAAAGGTGATAATATTGGAATTGATTATGATCTTACTAAAATGGGAAGTGATATGGTATATGCCACAGTATATCAGATTATGTTAGATCCTAATAGTTATATTGGGAAAAAGATCAGAATGAAAGGTACTTATTATGCAGCTTACTCTGAATCTTCAGAAAGACGTTATAATTACTGCATTATTAAAGATGCTGCTGGATGCTGTGCTCAAGGAATAGAATTTGTATGTGATGATGATAATGTGCATGAGTATGAATATCCAGCTGAAAATTCTGAAATAGTGGTAACAGGTATTTTTGAAACTTATCAGGAAGATGGAGACAGCAATCTATACTGTCATTTGAAAGATGCTGAAATGAAAATAGAATAGTGAAGTTAAAGATTTATACTATACAGTGAAGTAATATTAGTGTCGAAAGAGCGCTATTATTGAAAATTTCGCAATAATAGTATAAATATGTTATAATTTGAGTGACAGATAAAATATTATTTTGGGGTGGGTTGATTATGTCTAATTTATTGAAAGAAAACAATTATGAAAAAAGATTATTAAATTTAAAGGAAAAACTAAATAAAATAATATGCGAAGAAAGAAAACCTTTGCAAAAAGATAGCTTCAGCATTTTACTTGCAGGAATACAATCTTACATGTGTAAAATAGGTCCGTTTGATTTTAACATAGAACTTACACAAGAAGATCTAAAATCTCTTAAAGAGCATATTAAAAAGGCTTATGGAATAACAGATAGAACATCAGCATTATATAAATTAGCAGATAATAAGAATAATGGCTGTGGAAGACAATATGTGCAGTTTCTAAGCTTTTGGAATGATAATCCTGAATTTGATATTAATAAGCTAAGCAAGGAAGCTGCAGCAGCATTTTCTTCATGTAAGGATTTTGCTCATAATTTTTATAATGTAGTAGGAGAAAAAGGATTTACAGCATGGGATATTGGTGAAAGCATAGGTCTTGTTCGTGACTGCTATATATGTGGATATTTAGAAAAGGAATTATGTGATACTATCATTGAAGATTTTTCTGATATGGCATTGCGTATATATAGAAGTTTTGAAGAATATGCCATAAGCTATATATGTGGAGGCTGCTACTATATGTACAGGAAAACAGGAAATGAGGAAATCTGTTCTCAGGTATTTGATAAATTATATGATGCAGTCAATGAATTATTCTTTAACGAAAAAGTAAATGTATTTGCAAAGTATAAATGGCTTTAATATAGTTCTTTTAGAAGTATATTCTTTAAACATTAGTTGATGCAGCTAAATAAAAAAATGTAGGATCTAAATTTGAATCAGGTCTTACATTTTTTTTGTTTTGAAATATGGCATAGTAACTAATGTAGTTTACTTTTTTAAAGCAAATTAATTGTTAGTCAATAAATTTCAGTGAGTGAGTAAATATTATTTATTGACTTACATTTAATAAAGGAATATAATAGATTATATTGAATAATATGGAAGATAATATATGTGATAATTTATAAAAAAATTTTACTTTATTAAAAAGAATGAATTTAAAAATATT
>JBJEJM010000203.1:0-2986 GCA_051878075.1 Clostridium sp.
AATAAAATACAATCTGGGACTTTCGCACCAGCAATTTTAACTGCTAATGCGAAAGTCCCATCTTATTTTTTAATGCTTTTTCAAGCTCTTCTTTATTATTCATACCACAAAATCTTAAAATTTCTTCAATAGATGAAAATTCATCTATTTTTTCCGTAACATCATCTTTATCTGTATTTATAGTGTTCTCTTCTTCATTTTTCAATGGAATACCTTTTTCCATTTTTGACAGGCACTCACTACATACCATTCCCTTAAAATCAGAATATTTTTCATCAAGTCCAGTATTTATTTCTGGATATAAATTAAAAAGAAGTTCTTTTAAAGACTTGCATGAGCATCCATCACATTTCTGAAGAAGAAATTCTCTTACACATATTAAATTATCAACATATAATTTATAATGTACATTATTTTCATATTCTTCTTTTACTATAGGAATCATAATATTTATTTCATCATCATAAAGAAATAAATAATCCATGTTCTTATCAATTTTCAAATCCTCGCTGTCTATGAATGTTCCAACAAATTCATCACTTTCTATTATATATTCATTATAGTCGCAATTCTCTATCATTTTTAAGAAATATATATCTGAAACAGAACCATCAGAAAAAATATACTTATCTTTAAGCAGTTGATTATATAATTCTTCTTTGACAAACCCCTTTATAAAACCATCTTTATTTTTAATCATTTTTACTATATCTGAAATACTATGTATACAGACTATTTCATCTAAGTCTTTTCCCTTATGTACTATATCTTTTAAATGAATCATTTTTTTCCTCCGTATCATTATCACATTATACTATAAGAAATATTTATTTATCACACTTTTAATTGATAAATTTAAATAACTTTTATTGTCCAGATTAAAATTTCATATTATTAACTAAAATATTCTCAACAAATTCACCAATATCCCCATCACAAATAATAGTCTCATTAGCTATCATTATTGCAAGTCCATGAACCATTGACCACATAGCTACAATGTTACGTGAATAATCTTCTTCCTTTACACCATACATCTTAAATTCCCTTATTGCACTATTTCTTAAAATATTAAATGCTTCATATTTAGAATCTATGTTTACATTACTTATCTTTATCTTAGTTTTAAAATCACTTAAAAACAAAATTTTCAAGTAATCTGGATTGGAAACCATAAATTTAACATATTGCTTTCCAAGCTCCAATGTCAGTAAGCTGGGTTTATCCTTAAACTTTTTCTCTATAACACTAAGAGAATCCTCTAGTTCTTTAAATACATAATCCATGATTGCTTCTATTAGTTCTTCTTTGCTTTTAAAATGGTTATATGGTGCTGCATGACTTACATTGCACATAGCTGCAAGTTTTCTCATTGAAAAATTTTTACTTCCACCTTCATTTAATAATTTTATTCCATTCTTTATTAAAGTCTCTTTTAAGTCTCCATGATGATATTTATCATTATTCATTATATTATCCCCTATATATTTTCTAAATGCTGCAGCTGCAGCTATTCTATTAATTGAAATTCACCTTAAAAAGCTTTTATTTCCTGCATCTGCTATACACAATAAGTATATCCTTTAATCATATTTTTCACAATAAAACCAAATTCACATCTTAATATTACCATTTAATGTTGACACTGTAAACATTAAATGGTAATATATGTTTACAGTGTCAATATGTATATATTTTAAAAACAAGGAGGATTATACCATGCTGTTAATTCATGATTTAAAACCAGAAAGATTTTCTTCAATTTCTCAATACTTACCCTGCAATACAAAAATAATTTCAAAAGATATGAACAATATACATCCATGTATCGGCTGTTTTAAATGCTGGCTCAAAACCCCTGGAAAATGCGTAATTGATGATGATTATACTGATATTCCAAAATATATGAAAGAACATGATTTATTTGTTATTATTTCTGAAATCAAATATGGCTGTTATAGTTCTTATATAAAAAATGTCATTGAACGTTCAATAGGTTTTATTTTACCGTTCCTGTATAGAAAAAATAACGAAACCCACCATCCAGTCAGATATAAAGGACATATTCCCAAAACAGTATTTATTGGATATGGAGATAATCTTTATGATGATGAAAAAGAAACTTTCAAAGAAATATGTAAAGCCAATGCAGTAAATTTTGGTGCTGACGACAATTATGAATGCCATATAGTTAGAAAAAAGCCAGACTTGATTCATGTATTAAAAATTTTGTCAGGAGGTAATAAAAATGATTAATTTATGTTTTATCAATGGTAGTCCAAGAGCTGTTAATAAAAGCAACAGCGACCTTTTCATAAATAAATTATCTCAATATCTTGATGATAATATAAATATAAAAAAATACTGTGCTTCTAAAATAATAAAGAATACATCAGTATTAGATGAAATTATTAAAAATGATAAGATTGTTTTTGTTTCACCACTATATGCAGATACACTTCCAAGTGCAATGCTTGAATTCTTATCTATATTTGATAAATATTTAAACCAAAATAATTATAGTGGGAATATTGAGGTATATGGAATAATTAACTGTGGATTTTTTGAAGGTAATCAATGCAGATATGCTCTACAGATGTTTAAATATTTCTGTAGAAAAACAAATTTAAAATGGAGATTTGGAATTGGAATTGGCGGTGGTGAATACTTAAAAAATGCGTTAAATAATTCAATCCATGCTGAATCATTATATAAAGCCTTTAATCTTTTAGGATCAGATATTAATAATCCTGATTACTCTCTGACTGAAAACATCTATTTAAGCCCTGATAAAATGTCAGCAGGAATTTATAGAGCTTCTGCTAATTTAGGCTGGTGTATATCTGCATTCAAAGATTATAAGACTCTTGTTCCTTCTATTTTCAGAAAAATATATTAACATCCTCTAAATGAAATCATCTGTGATATAAATTATATGCCAGTAGACTTTCTTATCTACTGACATATATAGTTTCATAATTCATGT
>JBJEJM010000204.1:0-13347 GCA_051878075.1 Clostridium sp.
ATTAGAAAATAATGCATTAAACTCAGCATTTGAAGACGTTACAACAATGTATGCGCTTCCAAAGTACAATGAAGTGGATCCTACACCAGTAGTTACACCATTCTACTTAGTATTCTTCGGAATGATGGTAGCAGATATGGGTTATGGACTTCTTATGTTAATAGGTACACTATTAGCACTTAAATTCTTTAAGTTTGACGATGGAATGAAGAAAATGATTAAATTCTTCCATTACTTAAGCTATCCTACAATTGCATTTGGTGCAATTTATGGAGCATTCTTTGGAGATTTATTCAAAGATAAAATACCTAGACTTTTAGATACAAATACTGACGTTATGTCAATACTTGCATTGTCAGTAGTATTTGGTGCAATCCAGATATTCTTTGGATTAGGTATGAAAGCTTATGTATTATGTAAGCTTGGTAAACCATTAGATGCATTAATGGATGCAGGTTCATGGGCTCTTACATTAATTTCACTTGGATTATTAGCAGGTGGTATGTTCTTAGATATGCCAGTGCTTGGAACAGTTGGTAAGGTTGGTGCTATTATAGGTGCTGTATCAATTGTACTTACTCAAGGTAGAATGATGAAGAGTGTAGGTGGTAAAGTAGGTCAAGGTTTATATGAATTATACAATATTACAGGTTATGTAGGAGACTTAGTTTCTTATACAAGACTTATGGCCATAGGATTATCAGGAGGATCTATTGCAGGTGCTGTTAATCTTATTATGGGAATGGTGCCAGGTCCAATTGGAGCATTCTTAGTAGGTCCATTAATCTTTGTAATATTCCAGACAGTAAACTTATTATTATCATTATTAAGTGGATATGTTCATACATTAAGATTAACTTATGTTGAATATTTCGGAAAGTTCTATGATGGTGGAGGAAGAGCCTTCAAGCCATTTGAAACACAAAATGAATATATTAATTTAACAAGAGAGTAGGAGGATTTTAAAAATGGAAATGAGTTGGATTAACTATTTCGTAGAAAATTTTGGAGGAATGGTGTTTGGTGCACTAGGTGTTGCTATAGCAGTAGGTATGTCAGGTATTGGTTCTGCTAAAGGTGTTGGTATTGTTGGTCAAAGCGCTGCTGGTTTATTATCAGAACAGCCAGAAAAGTTTGGTAAAGCATTAGTTCTTGAATTATTACCAGGTACACAAGGTCTTTACGGTTTCGTTATTGGTTTATTAGCATTTTTCCAATTAGATGCAAATACTTCATTAGCTAAAGGTTTATTCTTATTATTTGCTTGTTTACCAATTGCTATCTGTGGTTTATGGTCAGGTATTGCTCAAGGTAAAGCTTCAGCTGCTGGTATCCAAATCTTAGCTAAGAACCCAGAACACACAACTAAAGGTATGGTATTAGCTGCCATGGTTGAAACTTATGCATTATTAGGATTCGTTGTATCATTCTTATTAGTTAATGCTGCAGGAACTATAGTATAGTTAAAAATAGCTTAGTAGTATTAAGATGAGGATGTGAGGAAATGTCTAATTTAAGTAATTTAACTTCTAAAATCTTAAAGGATGCAGAAGATAAAAAGGCAGTCATCTTAAGCGATGCAGAGAATGAAAAAAATAAAATTCTTAGCAAGAAGCAGGAAGAAGCCAGTGCAGTTGAAAAGACTATGCTGGAAAAGGCTGAAAGAGAAGCTGCATCTAGAAAAGAAAGAATCATTTCTGGAGCACAATTAAATGCTAGAAATGAAAAATTAGGAGCAAAACAAAAAGTAATAAGTGAAGTTTTTGAAACAAGTATTACTGAACTTTCAGGATGCTCTGCAGAAGATTTAAAAGGATTCATTAAAGAAGTAATTTTAAATACTAATATTGAAGGTGAACAAAACCTTATACTAAATGAAGCAGGAAAGAAAGTTGTTGATGAAGCTTTTATAGCTGAAATCAATAAGGAACTTGGAAATAAGGCTGTTATAAAATTAAATGAAAACACACGTGATTTCAAAGGTGGATTCATTTTAGAAAAAGATGGCATAGAAATAAATAATACTTTTGAAGCTTTAGTAAGTTCATTAAAGGATGATTTAAGTCTAGAAGTAGCAAGAGTGTTGTTTAGTTAAGGAGGTTAACTAATGGATGGAATGCAATTTAGTCAGGTTATACCTAGACTTAGAGTATACGAGACAAAACTCCTTGATAAAACAAAAATAGACAGAATGATAGATTCACATTCTGCAGAAGAAGCATTAAAAGTTCTTCAGGAAACAGAGTATGCCAATGTTATGACAAATGTTAAGAGACCAGAGGACTATGAAGTAATATTAGGTGGAGAATTACAAAGATTATTCAATGCAATGTATGACATAAGTCCTGTGAAATCTCTTGTTGATTTAATGAGCATAAAGTATGACTATCAAAATATAAAAGTAATTTTAAAAGGAATGTTTCTTGAGAAAGATTTATCATATCTTTTAATTCCTGTTGGAACAATTGATCCTCATGAATTAAAGACTATTATAGAAAATGATAATCTTTCAGAACTTCCTCACTTAATGAGAGAAGGCGTAGAAGAAGCAAAAGCAGATTTTGAAAATACTAATGACCCTCAAATGGTTGATATTATATTAGATAGATATATGTTTAAATCATTAGTAGAAATCAAAAAAGAGATCAATGATAACTTTGTTAATAAATATGTAGATGCGTTAATAGATTCTACAAATTTAAAGACTCTTTTAAGAGTTAAGAAGCAAAACAAAGGCAGAGAATTCTTTGCTTCTGTTATTATTGAAGGAGGATCTATAGATAAAGATAAGTTATTAGGTATGCTTAATGATGCAGCTGAAAACATATCAACAAAGCTTGCTTATACTGATTATGCAAACTTTATTAGAGAAGGTATAGAATATTATTCTAAGACTGGTTCAGTAAGTTTATTAGAAAAGTTAGCTGATAACTATGTTATGGATATGATGAAAGATGCTAAAATAATACCATTTGGTGTTGAACCATTACTAGCTTATATTTATGCTAAAGAAACAGAAATCAAGATCATTAGAATTATAATGGTTGGTAAGCTCAATAATATTTCTGCGGAAGTAGTAAGAGAAAGGCTGCGTGATATTTATGTTTAAGAAAATAGGTGTAGTTGGAGATAAGGATTCTGTTTTAGCATTCAAGGCACTTGGAATAGATGTTTTCCCAGTTGTTGAAGATGATGAAGCAAAAAAAACTATCGATAGATTAGCTAGAAATGACTACGCAGTTATCTTCGTAACTGAGCAGGTTGCACAAAATATCGAAGAAACTATTGAAAGATATAATAAAGCAGTACTTCCAGCTATTATATTAATACCAGGAAATCAAGGATCGCTTAATATAGGTATGCAGAGAATCAGCGACAATGTAGAAAAAGCTGTCGGCATGAACATTTTATAGAAAGGTAGGTTAGTAAGTTGAAGACCGGAAAAATAATTAAAGTTTCAGGACCTTTAGTAGTTGCTGAAGGTATGGATGAAGCTAATATATACGACGTATGTAAGGTTGGAGAAAAAGGACTTATCGGTGAAATCATCGAAATGAGAGGCGATAAGGCTTCAATCCAGGTTTACGAAGAAACTTCAGGAATAGGACCTGGAGATCCAGTTGTTACAACTGGAGAACCTTTAAGTGTTGAGTTAGGACCAGGACTTATTGAATCAATGTTTGATGGAATACAAAGACCACTAGATGCATTTATGGAGGCTGCTCACTCAGCTTTCTTAACAAGAGGGGTTTCTGTACCATCATTAAATAGAGAAAAGAAATGGGACTTCAAACCAACTGCTAAAGTAGGTGACGAAGTTAAAGCTGGAGATATAATTGGTACAGTTCAAGAAACACCAGTTGTTGAACAAAGAATAATGATACCAGTAGGTGTTGAAGGTAAAATCAAAGATATTAAAGCTGGAAGCTTTACAGTTGTAGAAACAGTTGCTGTTATCGAAACTGCTAAAGGTGACAGAGAAGTTCAATTAATGCAGAAATGGCCTGTAAGAAAAGGTAGACCATATGCATCAAAGATTAATCCAGTTGAACCAATGCTTACAGGACAAAGAGTTATAGATACTTTCTTCCCAGTAGCAAAAGGTGGAGCAGCAGCTATCCCAGGACCATTCGGAGCTGGTAAGACAGTTACACAGCACCAAATCGCTAAATGGGGAGACGCTCAAATAGTTGTTTACGTTGGATGTGGAGAACGTGGTAACGAAATGACAGACGTTGTTAATGAGTTCCCAGAACTTATTGACCCTAAGACTGGGGAATCTTTAATGAAGAGAACAGTTCTTATAGCTAATACTTCAAACATGCCGGTTGCTGCCAGAGAAGCTTCTATATACACAGGTATCACAATTGCTGAATACTTCAGAGATATGGGATACTCAGTATCAATCATGGCTGACTCTACGTCAAGATGGGCAGAAGCATTAAGAGAAATGTCTGGTAGACTTGAAGAAATGCCTGGTGACGAAGGTTACCCAGCTTACCTTGGATCAAGACTTGCTGACTACTATGAAAGAGCTGGTAAAGTTAAATGTTTAGGTAATGATGGAAGAGAAGGTTCAATCACTGCTATCGGTGCCGTATCACCTCCAGGAGGAGATATATCTGAACCAGTATCACAGGCTACATTAAGAATAGTTAAAGTATTCTGGGGTCTTGATGCACAACTTGCTTATCAAAGACACTTCCCAACTATTAACTGGTTAACTTCATATTCATTATATGCTGACACAATAGATAAGTGGATGAATGAACATGTTGCAGAAAACTGGGGAGCTTTAAGACAAGAAGCTATGTCTATCCTTCAAGATGAAGCACAATTACAAGAAATCGTAAGACTTGTTGGTATTGATGCATTATCTGAAAGAGACAGATTAAAATTAGATGTTGCTAAGTCAATCAGAGAAGACTATTTACAACAAAATGGTTTCCACGAAGTTGATACTTATACATCATTAAAGAAACAATATAAGATGTTAAATCTTATTTTAGGATTTAGAAAAGAAGCTGAAAGAGCATTAGACGCTGGAGTTTACTTAAGTGATATAAATGCTATGGAAGACTTAAAAGACAGAATTGCAAGAAGTAAGTACATACACGAGGATAATCTAGCTGATATGGATCAAATCGCTGTAGACTTAAAGAATGCAATTGATGACCTAATAAGCAAGGGAGGGGTAGCAAATGCTTAAAGAGTATAGAACAGTTACTGAAGTTGTTGGCCCTTTGATGGTTGTTGAAGGTGTTGAAGGCGTTAAATACGATGAACTAGTTGAAATTGAACTTCAAACTGGTGAAAAGAGAAGAGGTAAGGTTCTTGAAGTTAATGGATCAAAAGCAATGGTTCAGATCTTCGAAGGATCTTCAGGAATAAATTTAAAAGGTACTAAGGCTAAATTCTTAGGTAGACCACTTGAACTTGGTGTATCTGAAGATATGTTAGGAAGAGTATTCGATGGAATGGGTAGAGCTAACGATAACGGTCCAGACATCATTCCAGAAAAAAGAGTTGATATAAATGGTGAAGCTATCAACCCAAT
Source organism: Clostridium sp. (assembly GCA_051878075.1). Lineage (GTDB taxonomy): Bacteria > Bacillota > Clostridia > Clostridiales > Clostridiaceae > Clostridium. Next base: position 5,558 of record JBJEJM010000204.1, read on the forward strand.
GGCTAGAGATTTCCCATCAGAATTCATTCAAACAGGAATTTCTGCTATTGACGGACTTAACACTCTAGTTAGAGGACAAAAGCTTCCAGTTTTCTCAGCATCAGGACTTCCACACCAAGAGCTTGCTGCACAGATTGCAAGACAAGCAAAAGTTTTAAATTCTGATTCTAAGTTCGCGATCGTGTTCGCAGCTATAGGTATCACATTCGAAGAAGCTCAATTCTTCGTTGATGAATTTAAAAAGACAGGTGCCATAGATAGATCAGTTCTATTCATGAACTTAGCATCTGACCCAGCTATCGAAAGAATAGCTACTCCAAGAATGGCATTAACTTGTGCTGAATACTTAGCATATGAAAAAGGAATGCAGGTTCTTGTAATTATGACAGATATCACAAACTATGCTGAAGCATTAAGAGAAATTTCAGCAGCTAGAAAAGAAGTTCCAGGAAGAAGAGGATACCCAGGTTACCTATATACTGACCTTTCTACTTTATACGAAAGAGCAGGAAGAATCAGAGGTAAAGAAGGTTCTATAACTCAAATTCCTATACTTACAATGCCTGAAGATGATAAGACTCACCCAATTCCAGACTTAACTGGATATATTACAGAAGGTCAGATTATCCTTTCAAGAGAATTATATAAGAAAGGTTTAATGCCACCTATCGATGTTTTACCATCACTTTCAAGACTTAAAGATAAAGGTATAGGTAAAGGAAAGACTAGAGAAGACCATGCAGATACTATGAACCAATTATTTGCAGCGTATTCACAAGGTAAACAGGCAAAAGAATTATCAGCAATCTTAGGAGAATCTGCTTTATCTGATACAGATAAGAAGTTAGCTAAATTTGCTGAAGCTTTTGAAGAAGAATATGTATCACAAGGATTCAATACAAACAGAAGTATTGAAGAAACTCTTGATTTAGGATGGAAATTATTAAAGATGATTCCTAGAACTGAACTTAAGAGAATCAGAGATGAATACCTTGAAAAATATCTGCCAAGAGAGGAAGAATAGTCTATGGCTAAGTTAAACGTCAATCCTACTAGAATGGAACTCACTAAGCTTAAGAAAAGACTAGCAACTTCAACAAGAAGCCATAAGCTTTTAAAGGATAAGCAAGATGAATTAATGAGACAATTCATTAATCTTGTAAAGTATAATAATAAGCTAAGAAAAGAAGTTGAAGATAATCTTCAAAGTTCTCTTAAGGATTTCGTTATGGCAAGTGCTGTAATGAGTTCTGAATTCTTAGAAGAAGCTATTATATATCCAAAAGAGCATATAAGCGTTGAAGTTGGAGAGAAGAATGTTATGAGTGTATCTGTTCCAGTAATGAACTTCAAGAGACAGCTTGAAGGAGACGAAGGAAGTATATATCCTTATGGATTTGCAAATACATCTTCAGAACTTGACGATACACTTTCAAAACTTTATGGAATTCTTCCACAATTACTAGAGCTTGCAGAAGTAGAAAAGTCATGTCAATTAATGGCTGACGAAATTGAAAGCACTAGAAGAAGAGTTAATGCTCTTGAATACATGACTATACCTCAGCTTCAAGAGACTATAAAGTATATTAGAATGAGACTAGATGAAAATGAAAGATCTGCTACAACTAGATTAATGAAGGTTAAGAGCATGATTGAACAAAGAGGCTAGATTAAAATATTGAATATAGATAACTTTGATTAGGAATTTATATTTATTATTGATAGTAAAAAGAGTTGCTGCACTAAATATTTAGTGCGCAGCTTTTTTTTATAGATAAAATAAATATCTAACTGAATATAGTTTTTTTATGTAGATCATAAGTATACTAGAATATAATATTTTACAATCCTGATATATAAAGTTTTAGTGGGTGAAATAGATTATGAATCAATATAGTAATGCTGCAAAAAATATAAGAAAAAATATATAACTATAAATTTAAAACTGTATAAATATGGTAAAATTTTAAATAAATGTTATAATAATACTGTGATTGTATTTTATCATGTAAGTTACAGTTATATTTAACTATATTGTTATTTAAATATTTTTTAATAATAACTATAAGATGCAATATTATATAACCTATAGTTAATTATATTATATAAAAGGGGGACTTTTAACTATGAATAATGTATTAATTACAGGATCAACTGGGTCAATAGGTTTTAATTTATTAAGAAAATTACTGGAAAATACAGATGATTATTTTTATTTATTAATAAGAGCAAATAAAAATAATACTTCAGAAGAGCGTATTTTTAATTTATTAAAACAAAAATATGACGAAAAGACATTAGATAGTTATATGAAGAGGATTCAGGTTATTTCTGGAAATATTACAGAATCTAAATTTTCTTTAGATGAAAAACAATTTAATTCATTAGCTGAGAATATAAATTATATTTATCATAGTGCGGCAAGTATAAGTTTTACATTACCACTAGATGAAGCAAGAAAAATAAATTTGACAGGAACTCAAAATGTATTAGAGCTTGCTGAAAAGTGCTTTGAGTTAGGAAATTTAAAACATTTCTATCATATTAGCACATCATATGTACTTGGGGATTGTAGAAAATTATTCTATGAAAATCAATTAGATATAGGACAGCATTTTAATAATACTTATGAACAGACTAAGTTTGAAACAGAACTTTTAGTTCATAAATATATAGATAATAAATTTCCTATAACAATTTTCAGGCCTTCTATTGTAGGAAGTGATTACAATACAGGGGAAATAACAAAATCTAATATTATATTTGATTTTATAAAGAGATTATGTCAGGGAAGATTAAAAGAAGTTATATGTGATAATGATTCTTCTCTTAACATAATTCCTATGGATTTTGTAATAGATGCTATATTTAAAATTTCTCAAAATGATGATTGTTTAGGAAAAACTTATAATTTATCTAATAACTATAATATTAATGTACGAGAACTAGCTAAGTATGTTTGTGAAGCTTCAGATTCTCCTATCCCTGAATTTATTTCAATAAAAGACAAAGATAAAGCTGATAGATTTGTACAGATGAGATTGGCACCATTTTTACCATATATATCAGAAAGTCATACATTTGATAATACCAATACTTTGGCAGCACTGCATACAGATTGCAAAACTAAAAAAATAGATTTTGGTTGTATCCAAAGATGCATTAAATACTGTAAGGAAAATGCATTGTTAAATTAAAAAAAGAATATATGTATTTATATTATCTGCTTTTATTTATATGGGAGTATCCTTTATTTACTAGTTATTGTTTTATCTGAGTTATATTTAGCAATATGCTGATTCAGGTTCATTGTATTATTTAAAATTAATAATTTTGTAATTGATATACTATATTATTAATAGTATAATCAAATGGGTAGAAGACTCAGAAATTTTATAAAATTATGATGATTTAAACTAAGGAGTAGATAAGATGAACTATGTATTAGCAATGGTAACTGCATTAATAATATCATTTATTACCATGCCATTTCTTATGAAACTTGCTCATAAATTGGAATTCACAGATAAGCCTAACAAGAGAAAGCAGCATAAAGCTCCAACACCTTTATGTGGTGGAATTGCATTATATATTGGCTTTTTCGTTTCTTATTTTATATTTGTAAAGGATGAAATTAATCAGCTAAAGGCTGTATTTATAGGAGCAACTCTTATAGTTTTAATAGGACTTGTTGATGATTATTATAAAACAAAGGGAAAAGAATTTCCTATTTTCCCTAGGCTTATCATTCAGCTTTTAGCAGCTGTACTTGTATTTAAGTCAGGAATATTGTTTAAGGGATTTACTAATCCATTTACATCAGAATATATTCTACTTAGTGGAACTATTCAGTTTATTCTTACTATAACATGGATTTTTGGTGTTACAACAGTTATTAATTGGTCTGATGGTAAAGATGGCCTTGCAGGGGGATTATCTTTAATTTCTGCTATTACGTTTTTTATAGCAGCATTAATATTAGACCAGCAGGATTCATCAGCAATGGTATCTGTAATACTTTCAGGTTCTATATTAGGATTTTTATATTATAATAAATATCCGGCAAGGGTTTTTATGGGAGACTCAGGAGCAAATTTTTTGGGATTTATTTTAAGTATAACTGCATTGGATGGAGCATTTAAACAAACTACAGTAATGAGTTTATTTATACCAATACTTGCACTTGCAGTACCTATATTTGATAATTTATTTGTAATTCTTAAGAGATTTTCAGAAGGAAAACCAGTATATCAGGCTGATAGAAGTCAGATACATTTCAGACTTGAAGAAAAAGGATTTTCTCCTAAGCAGATAGTTAACTACATAATGTTGATAAGCTTATCATTCAGCATACTATCAATAGTTTTACTATTAATTAAAAGATAAATATATATCTTTACAAGATTAGGATAAAGATATATAATAAATAATAATTATATAACTTATCAAGAGTGGTGGAGGGACTGGCCCTGTGAAGCCCGGCAACCAATATTTTTATACATGGTGCCAAATCCTGCAGTTTTTAACTGATAGATAAGGTGATTTAAGAAAGCTTTAAGCCTAAAGAATACCTTTAGGCTTTTTTTTATATAAAAGCTTGAATAATTTAACTTAATCTAATGAATATTACAGTAATGGAGGAATAAGCAATGAAGTGATAAGGGTGCAAATTTCCTATTTTGAGCATATATTTAGAGCATAGAAAATTAAAAGGAACTGAAATGAAAAATAATATGCTCTAAGTAAGAATATATGTGCAAATAAATAAAAAGTTGGTGATATTATGAATATATTAGAATTAAAAATTGACAGGAATGAAGTACTTAGATACCTTGGATATAGGGGGCAGCAGATTGATGAGCAGATATATAAAATAATTGAATCATCCAGGAATGAAATAAAAGAAGTAATAACACCAAGAATAGTATATGAATATAAAAAAATAAATACTACAAAAAAAGGTGTAGAGGTAGTTGATACTAATCTTGTATTAACTGGAAATGATATAAAAAAACATTTGAGCCATTCCAAGGAATGTGTTTTAATGGCAGTTACACTTGGAAATGATGTAGAAAAGAAAACACGTCTATATGAAAAAATTGATCTTACAAAGGCACTTATATTCGATGCATGTGCAACTACAGCAGTAGAAGAAGTATGTGATATTGTGGAAGAGAAAATCAGGAAGGAAGCTGAAAAGAAGGCTATGAATATAACATTCAGATATAGTCCGGGATATGGAGATCTGCCTTTAGATATACAAAATAGTTTTTTGCGTGTTTTAGATGCACAGAAAAAAATAGGGCTTACTGTATCAGATAATAACCTATTATTTCCTAGGAAATCTGTTACAGCAATAATAGGAATTGTGAATTCAGATGTAAAAATAAATAAAAAGAGCTGTAAGAATTGTGATAACTATGAGAATTGCAGCTTTAGGAGAGAAGGAGAAACTTGTGGGGCTTAAAGAATTATTAAAAGAAAAAATATTAATATTTGATGGGGCAATGGGAACAATGCTTCAGAAAAAAGGATTAAAAGTTGGTGAGAATCCAGAAATACTAAATATAAAATCACCAGAAATAATAGAGGAAATACATAGGGAGTATATAGAAAGCGGAGCAAATGTAATAACTACAAATACCTTTGGAGCCAATGAAAGGAAATTAAAACTCTGTGATCTTCAAGTAGAAGAGGCTGTTGATGCGGCTGTCAGTATTGCAAAAAAAGCAAGAGGAAATAACAAAAACGTATATATTGCACTTGATATAGGGCCTATAGGGGAGCTTCTTGAACCTATGGGAACATTAAGCTTTGATGAAGCTTATGATATATTTAAACGTCAAGTTGTTCAGGGAACTAAATGTGGAGCAGATTTTATTCTTTTTGAAACAATGACAGATTTATATGAACTTAAAGCAGCTGTACTTGCAGCAAAGGAAAATAGTAATCTTCCTATATTGTGTACAATGACTTTTGAAGAAAACGGAAGGACGTTTACTGGATGTCTACCAGAAGCAATGGTATTAGTTCTTGAAGGATTAGGTGTTGATGCTTTAGGAGTAAACTGCTCATTGGGACCAAAACAGCTTAAACCTATAGTAGAAGAAATATGCAGAGTATCTAATATTCCTGTAATGGTTCAACCTAATGCAGGACTTCCAACACTGACTTTAAATAATGAAACAAGATATGATGTTACAAAGGAAGAATTTGCTGAAACATTATGCAGTTTTATAAAAGATGGAGTAAATATAATTGGTGGATGCTGTGGCACTACACCAGATTATATAAGAGAACTTGCAGAAAGAACAAAGGGAATGAAACCAGTACAGAGAGAAGAAAAGCATTATGCAGCTGTATGTACGCCATCTAAGGTTGTAAAAATTGATGGTGTAAGAATAGTTGGAGAAAGAATAAATCCTACAGGGAAAAAATTATTTAAGCAGGCTCTTATAAATGATGATATGGATTATATATTAAATACAGCAGTTGCTCAGAATGAAGCAGGTGCACATATTCTTGATGTTAATGTAGGACTTCCACAAATTAATGAACCTAAGATGATGCGTAAGGTTGTAAGAGAAATACAAGGAATACTTGATATACCTCTTCAAATAGATTCATCAGATAGAGAAGCTATAGAGCAGGGATTAAGATATTATAATGGAAAACCTAATCTGAATTCTGTAAATGGTGAAGATAAAGTCCTTGAAAATATACTTCCGCTTGTAAAGAAGTATGGGGCTAATGTTGTAGGCTTGACTCTTGATGAAAGGGGTATACCTAAGAAAGCAGAAGAAAGATTTAAAATTGCAAAGAAGATTGTTGATAAAGCAGCTGAATATGGCATTAGAAAAGAAAATGTATTTATTGACTGCCTTGTTCTTACAGTATCAGCCCAACAGGAAGAGGTTCAGGAAACATTAAAGGCAGTAAGAATGGTAAAAGAACAGCTTGGAGTAAAGACACTTTTAGGGGTTTCAAATATATCATTTGGCCTTCCAAATAGAAAACTTATAAATGAAACTTTCTTAGCATTAGCACTTGCCAATGGACTAGACCTTCCAATAATGAATCCTAATGAAAGTGGAATGATAAGGGTCATAGATTCTTATAATGTACTCTATAACTATGATAAGGGAGCAGAAAATTATATAAATAACTATGCTAATGTTACAATTGAAAGTAATATACAATCTAAAGGTATAGACAATAAAGTTTCAAAGCAGGATGATAAAGAGCATGATTTAAAATATATAGTTGTAAAAGGATTAAAAGAAGAGGCAAAATCAGTTACAAAAGATCTTTTAAACACTACTGAACCTTTACAGATAGTAAATGAATATCTTATACCAGCATTAGATGAAGTTGGAGAAAAATATGAAAAGGGAATATTATTCTTACCACAGTTGATACAGTCAGCTGAAACAGTTAAGAGTTCCTTTGCTGTATTGAAAGAAGCTATTTCTAAAAGTAATAATGAAGCTATATCCAAAGGAAAGATAATTATTGCTACAGTTAAAGGGGATATTCATGATATAGGAAAAAATATAGTTAAAGTAATACTTGAGAATTATGGATATGAAATGATTGATTTAGGAAAGGATGTTCCAATCGAATCAGTTGTAAGTGAAGCTAAGAAGCATAATGTCAAATTGATTGGATTAAGTGCATTAATGACTACTACCCTTAGAAGCATGGAAGATACTATAAAAGCTTTGAAGGAAGATGGATATACTGGAAAAGTATTTGTAGGAGGAGCTGTACTTACTCCTGAATATGCAGAT
>JBJEJM010000205.1:0-2012 GCA_051878075.1 Clostridium sp.
TAAATCATATTTTTTATTTTTATATTCTATATTTATCTTTCCATCCTGTGGTTTTCTTTTTTCAGCAATATCCATTCCACTCATGAGTTTTATTTTTGAAAGAATCTTAATATATTCTTCCTTTTCAATTTTCCTTATGAGAATAAGTGTCCCATGTATCCTGCACCTGATATTTACCCAGTCAGGCTGTGGCTCAAAATGTATATCGCTTGCATTATCATCTATTGCTTTAAATATAATATTTTCTTCCAAATTTTCATTCTCATCATTAAATATTTCACTTCTTATGTTTTTTAGATTTTCTGATGATATTTCTTCACATACGATGTTTTTTTCACATATGAAATTTAAATAATTACATTCTTCCTTACTAAGACCAGATGTTAATATATAAATGTTGTTTTTATCTTCTTTCAAAGGAATTATGTTATATTGATAGCATATTTCTTTATTAATACTATGAACAGCATTTAAATCAACATCTTTACTATAATATTCTTTAATAAAACATCACTCCATTTTGGAATTTATTCATATAACTTCATTATAGACATTATTTTCCATATATATTCAATATTAAATTATAAATCTTATTTACTTTTTGACATTCTATGCTTAATTATCATCTATAATATATAAAAAGCAGCAGATAGATAATTCTAAACTGCTGCTTATCAAGCAAATTTTATATAATTTTTCATATAATTTTATTCTGAATAGTCTACAAAAGCATAATCGGATGATTTATCCGAAATACTGCTTATACTGCCATCTGAAGAATATTTATATAACTGTTCTGTGCTGCCATTAATTTCATTACTGCCAACAAATAAAATATTCCCATTTTTATCAATTTTAATTCCTTTCTCCATATCAATTATTGCTGGAAAATCATAGACTACCCTCTTCGTATCTCCATTAGTAATTTTATAAATTGAATTTACATTATCTTTTATTCTTCCTACAAAAAATATATCATCATTTAATGCCACAGCATCTTTAATTTCCTCAACATCATTATTTAAAACTTCTACATTTTTTGTTGACTTATCAATCATAAGTAATTGTCTTTTATTTTCAAAATCCAATTGGAATAATAAAATATTATTAATAGTTGCTTTTAAATATGCAACATATCCTTCTTTTATTTTGTAAAGCAATTCTTCTTTATTTTCTTTCATATTGTTAATAAATATACCATTTATTCCATCATCACTCACGCCATAATATATTATGGAATTATTATCGTACCAATCATATATTATACCTGAAATCGAAACATTAGAATTAATTTCTAATTCCTCATTATCCTTAAGTTTAAAAACTTTTAATTTCATTCCGTTATCTTCTACAAAATAAGAGTAATACTCTCCTCCTGGAGATAGTTTTAATTTTATATAATCTTCATTTTCTATTTTACTTTGTTTATGATCATATACTGCAAAAGTGTCATTATTATCCCTATATATATAACTGCCACTGTTTTTATCATACGTTAATACTACTTTATCAGGTTCATGTTTAATATATTTATCATTATAATCATAAAGACTATAAGATCCATTTTCACTTTTTAAAACTGCTCCAGGATTTAATTCTATATCCTCTGCCACATTAAGTTCTGCTATTTCTTTAGCTGAAGAGCATCCTAATGCAAACAGAGAAAATACACTGAAAGCTATTGCATATAAATACTTTCTTTTAAATTTTGTCATACTAATCCCTCTTAATCATCATTTAACTATTACATGCTTAAAGTAGTAAAATTTATTACTAAATCAATAAATTACCTTCAAAAACCACTTCAGCTGAGCCTTTCATATATACCTTATCTCCATCAACTTCAATTATAAGTTCACCGCCTGGAGCTTTAACAAAAATCTCCTTATCTTTGTCTACCCTGCCTAACTTTTTAGCAACAACTACTGATGCTGAGCATCCTGTACCACATGCTAATGTAGCACCTGCACCTCTCTCCCATGTATTAACCCTTATATGAGTATCATCAATTA
>JBJEJM010000205.1:2112-13116 GCA_051878075.1 Clostridium sp.
TTTCATCTTCCAATATTATTTCGATTACTTTAACCCCATCACCTGTTTCAACAGGAAATTTAGTTGTATTTACTATTTTATGTTCAAATACATATTTTCCAAAGCATCTTATGGCATTTCCGCACATATTTGCTCTTGACCCATCTGCATTTATTATTACCATCTTAGCTTCTGCCACATTTGATTTTCTTACTATTACAAGACCATCTGCACCAACTCCAAAATGTCTGTCACAAACTTTAACTGCCAGAGCACATTCATCTTTTATTTCATTATTAAAATCTTCTACAAATACAAAATCATTGCCTGCCCCCTGCATTTTATAAAACTTCATTACTATTCCCCCAATCCTAAAATCATCTATGTAATAAATACTACCTATTCAATAATAAAAGTATTAGACTTAAATTACAATAAATATAATAAATTTTTCATATTTTATTCTTTATAATATATTATATTCTACATTTCCTGTAATTTTTCTTCTATTAATTATTTATATATACATGTCTTATAATTGCAATAAATTCTATATATATTTATTCTTAATATTTTTATAAACTCCTTTATTTTTAATATATATGCACTTATTTGAATATATCATTATCCTAATAATTGATAATTAACTCTATAAAATGTTATACTATTCTTAATACAGCAAAGAAAGGTGAAAAATAATGGCATTAGACGGAATATATTTAAATAGTTTAATGAGATCCTTGGAAAATATTCTTTTAGGATCAAAAATAGATAAAATAAATCAACCAGAAAAAGATGAAATAATATTAACTTTAAGAAAAGATCGTAAAAATTTAAAACTTTTAATCTCATCTTCTCCACGTTTTGCAAGAATTCACTTAACTGAAATAGTTAAAGAAAATCCAATTAAAGCTCCTATGTATTTAATGGTTCTAAGAAAATACATACTTGGTGGAAAAATCATCAATGTTACCCAGAAAAACAGCGATAGAATACTAATTCTTGAAATTGAAAGCCAGGATGAACTGGGATTTGACAGTGTGTATTCTCTTATAATTGAAATAATGGGACGTCATTCAAATATAACTCTTGTTAGAAATAGAGATAATAAAGTAATGGAATCAATAAAACATATCACACCTGATATAAACAGCTATAGAGTATTATATCCAGGAGTTAATTATGTATTCCCTCCAGAATCAACAAAATTAAATCCATTTACTTGTAGTTATGATGAGTTTAATTCATATATAAGTTCAAATGACATAACTTTTAATGACAAATTCTATTCTACATGCTTTACTGGAGTAAGTAAATTATTATCTCAGGATTTATACTTTAAAATTACAGAAACTATACCTTCACCAACAAGAAGAGAAATTTTTGATAATTTTAAAAGCTTAATAGATAATTTGAATGACAATATTTCATTTAATATATATACAACTAAAAGTGGCCTTCTTAAGGACTTTTATTCTTTAAATCTATCACTTCTTGAAAAAGATTTTAATGCTATACCATATGATGATCCTAACAAGCTTATGGATGATTTTTATAGCAGAAAAGATAAACAGGATAGGTTACAGAATAAATCTACTGATCTTCAGAAATTAATCCATACTAATATTGAACGATGCAATAAAAAATCAAAAATACTTAACGAAACATTAAAAGAATGTAATGAAAAAGAAGAATTAAAAATAAAAGGTGATCTGCTTACTTCATTTATTTATACAATAAAAAAAGGGGATAATGAATGTACACTTTTAAACTTTTATAATGAAAATGAAGAAGAATATCTGAAAATCAAATTAGATCCTAATAAAACGCCTTCTCAAAATGTTCAATACTATTACAAAAAATACAACAAACTGAAAGTTTCTGAAGAATATGCTAAATTACAGCTTTCTAAAAATGAAGATGAAGTTAAATACTTAAATTCAGTTCTTACAAATATAATTAATGTTGAGAGTTATGATGAAATTGATGAAATAAAGAAAGAACTTATTGAAACTGGATATATAAGATTTAATAAACATTCTAAAAATTCTAAGAAGAATAAGACTTCAAAGCCGCATCACTTTGTTTCCAGTGACAATATCGATATTTACGTTGGAAAAAATAATATCCAAAATGATTATTTAAGCTTAAAATTTGCCAACAAAAATTACTTATGGCTTCATGCCAAAGATATACCTGGCTCTCATGTTATCGTGTGTGCTTTTGAAGTTCCAGATACAACTCTCGAAGAAGCTGCAATTATTGCTGGCTACTATAGTAAAGGAAAAAATTCTTCAAAGATTCCTATAGATTATACAAAAGTTAAAGAATTAAAGAAACCTAATGGAGCAAAACCAGGAATGGTTATATATCATACAAATAAGACAATAGTTATAAATCCTAGCGATTTTGCAAATAAATTTGAGAATAAAAAGAATTCGTAATTTTACGAATTCTTTTTGTATCTATATGAATAACTCAAACTTTTTCATTGCTTCTTCCAGCATCTGAACATTAGTTGTAAAGCAGTCTTCTTTTTCACTTTCTATAGAAAGAATTAATGCATTGATCATACTAAGTGGTGCTGCAAATGATTCAATAGCTTTTGATCCCTTAGTCATTGTTGTAAGTTTAACATCTGCATATGGTATAAGCGGAGAAAGCATATTATCAGTTATTGCAATTGTTGTTGCACCTCTCCTTTTTAAGTGGCTGAAAATTTCAACTGTACTTCTCGCATATTTATCAAAACTGATTCCTATTATTACATCTTCTCCACAATCTTTTTTTATCTGTTTAGGCATCTGTTCAATATTTTCAATTAAAACAACATTATTAAACATCAAATCTAAATAATACTTAAAAAATACTGCTAATGCTGCTGAGCTTCTTCTTGCAACAATATAAATTCTTTTAGCATTAAGAAGAAGATTCACACACTTTTTCATCTCATAGACATTTAGATTTTTAGCCATTATATTTATATCATTCACATCTTCTTCAAAAATTTCATATACTAACTCATTTTTATCATCTTTATTGCTATTTCCTAACTTTATACGTTCAGTATTGTTCACCTGCTGCTGCATAGATTCCTGAGTATCTTTTAAAAACTCCGGATATCCACTATACCCTAAAAATATTACGAATCGTGTTACAGTTGCAATACTAACCCCTGATAGATTAGCTAATTTTTCTACAGTCAAAAAAGGTGTACTGTTAGGATGTGATAATATATATTTTGCTATCTTCTCCTGTGCTTTACTCATATTGGGCAGCTTTTCTGCCACTCTTTGATATACTTCTGCCATTTTAATACCCCTTCCTTTTAAATCTATTCTTTAATTTTCCAGTTTAAATTCTAAAATTAAAGTATTAATAAAAAAAAGATGCTAAAAACCTAAGGTTATTAGCATCTTTGCTTTGGAATATCTTATTGTGTTTATTTTATCATATAAATTACCATATGTAAATATATTTTCCATAGTTTTTAATAATTAACCAATTATTTCTTTAATCATTGTATCACCATCATTTTTTATCTTAGGATTATTAAAATATTGATAATAGTAACACTTTATTCTTCCATTATAAAGCTTTCTGTTTTTAGTAGACTTAACTTTTAAAGCTTTTTCAAAGGATTCAAATGAAGTCAGTATATTAAAATCCCATGTATCAAGTCTTCTCTTAATTACTCCCATATACTTGTATATTTCATCTAATGCTTTCTTTTCTCCAATTCTTTCACCATATGGAGGATTAGATATTATAAATCCATATTTTCTAGAAGTAGAAAACTCCATGAAATCTCTTTTTTGAAATTGAATATATTTATCTACTCCAGCTTTTTTTGCATTTTCCATAGCTACTTTAAGTGTCTTATAATCTATATCATATCCTATTATCTTAAGATCTCTATGCTTTTCAGAATTTCTTGCTCCTTCCCTGACAGACTCAAACATGTCTTTATCCATTGAAGGCCATGTCTCACATACAAAATCTCTATTTACTCCTGGAGCAATATTAAGAGCAATCATTGCAGCTTCTATAAGTATAGTTCCTGAACCACAAAATGGATCTATAAGTTCAAATTCTGGATTCCATCTAGAAATCAAAAGCATTGAAGCAGCTAAAGTTTCTTTTAGCGGAGCAATACCTGCAAGTTCTCTATATCCTCTTTTATGTAATCCTGGACCTGTAGTATCAACAGTAAGTGTCACAACATCTTTTAAAATTGAAACTTCAATTTTATATACTGGCCCGCTTTCGCTAAATCTTTCTATTCCATAACTTTCACTCATACTTTTTACTATGGCTTTCTTTACTATGGATTGACAATCAGGTACACTATGAAGAGTTGATTTGATTGATTTACCTGTAACATGCATAACACCATCTACTGGAATTAATTTGCTCCATTCAACTTTTTTTGTTCCTTGGAATAATTCTTCAAATGATCTTGCTTCAAATTCTGCCATTTTTATAAGTACTCTGTCAGCAGTTCTTAAATGTATATTGGCTATAGCAATATCCATTTCATCCCCTTCAAAAGTTACTCTTCCATTTTCTATTTTTAAATCTTCATACCCTAATGCCCTTAGTTCCTTTGCTGTTATACTTTCTATTCCAAAGGTACTTGTAGCAATTAAATCATACATATCCGTTTCTCCTTTTACTCTTCTATAGCAGAGTCATATATCTGTACTGAATCTTCTCCATCTATTTCCCTTAAGCTTACTGCTATAACTTCATTCTTTGAAGTTGGTATATTTTTACCAACATAATCAGCCCTTATTGGAAGTTCTTTATGCCCTCTATCTATTAATACAGCAAGCTGAATACCTGTAGGTCTTGCTACATCAATAATTGCATCAATTGCAGCTCTTATTGTTCTGCAAGTATAAAGTACATCATCAATAATAATGACCTTTTTATCTTTTACACAAACACCTAAATCTAAATTCTTAACAGTAGGCATTTCATCAAGAGTTGATAAATCATCTCTATATAATGTTATGTCAACATATCCTACTGGTACTTCACGACCTTCAATTCCCTTAATATATTCAGAAATTCTTTTTGCTAAAGGATATCCTCTTGTTTTTACGCCAATTAATACTATATCTTCTACTCCTTTATTTCTTTCTATTATTTCATGAGAAATTCTTATGAGAGTTCTATTAATGGCTTTTTCATCTAATAATGTTGCTTTTAATTTCATAATTTCCTCCAATTTTTCAATTTTTACATTTCACTTCTAAGCTTATTTATTAAGTTAGTGAAATACTCTGGCAATTCACTAGTAAACTCCATATATTCCCCACTTGTTGGATGTATGAACCCTAGTATTTTTGCATGAAGCACCTGACCTTCAAGTTTAAATTTCT
Source organism: Clostridium sp. (assembly GCA_051878075.1). Lineage (GTDB taxonomy): Bacteria > Bacillota > Clostridia > Clostridiales > Clostridiaceae > Clostridium. The sequence continues at coordinate 7,479 of JBJEJM010000205.1, forward strand.
GTCTTTTAAACCCATACAATGGATCTCCTACAAGTGGAAATCCTATTGACGCCATATGAACTCTTATCTGATGAGTTCTGCCAGTTTCTAAAATACATTTTATTAATGTATATCCATTATATCGTTCAATTACTTTATAATGTGTTACTGCTCTCTTACCATCTTCAACAATTCCTATTTTTAATCTGTCTTTCTTGCATCTGCCTAGTGGTTTGTCAATTGTTCCACTATCATTTTTAAGCCTTCCCTCAATTAAAGCATAATATTCTCTTTTCATTGAATGATCTTTAAGCTGCATACTCAATTTATTATGTGCTTCATCATTTTTAGCAACAACAAGAATACCAGATGTATCCTTATCAATTCTGTGTACAATTCCTGGTCTTATAACTCCATTAATACTAGATAAGTCTTTACAATGATATAAAAGTGCATTAACTAGTGTCCCATTATAATTACCCGGAGCAGGATGAACAACCATTCCCTGAGGCTTATTTACTACTATAACATCTTCATCTTCATATACTATATCAATTGGTATATTTTCTGGTTCAACCTTTAATATTTCTGGCTCTGGTATTATTATTTCAATTTCATCAGTTTTTTTTAATTTATAATTACTTTTCGGTATTTTATTATTGACTTTTACACTCTCTTTTTCAATTAATCCTTGAATAAATGATCTTGATTTATCTTTAAATATATTAGCTAAATACTTATCAATCCTAAGTCCTTCATTTTCTTCCTCAACTATGAGTAATGTCTTTTCCATAAAGCAGACCCTTTCTTCTAATATTCTCTAAAATATTATATTATAATCTATTTTAATTTACAATGTAATTTGCCCCATGATAGTTGAGATTTAATTGTTCTATAGAATATCTTTAAATCTCAATTATAATCTAAAATAATTAATTCTTTAAATAAATCTCTTAACAAAAAAACTTGCATAAACTTAAAGTTTACACAAGTTTTTTTATCCATCAAAAACCAAATACTAGTCTTCTTTAACGAAAAAACTTTTTATTTCATTTAATTCTTGAGCAAGTTCTTCTGGTGATTGCTCCTTAACTTCTTCAGCCATTTCACTATTAGTACTTACTTCTTTTTCACATATTTCTTCATCTGCTACTGGTTCAGAAACATTATAATTTTTAATAAAGTCTTTTTCTAAATCATCAAATGTTTCTAATTGAGTATTCATGAAGTTTCTATATTTAGCTCTGAATTTAATGAATTCCTGTTTAACTTTTTCATATTCATCATTTATAGCAATTACATCATTATGTGCTTTATCCATTATTCTTTGAGCTGTTTCATTTGCATTCTTCATCATCATTTCAGCTTCTTTTTGCGCAGAATTTTTAGCTTGTTCTGCTGCATTTTGTGCTAATAATAATGTATTTTGAATTGTTGCTTCTATTTGAGAATAGTGTTCAACTTTTTCATTTAAATTAGAAATTTTTTCTTTAAGATTTGAATTTTCTTTATATAATTCTTCATAGTTTTCAACTATTTGATCTAAAAATTCATCAACTTCATCTGCTGAATATCCTCTCATTGCTCTTTTAAACTCTTTATTATTTATGTCCATTGGAGTTAATTTCATAATTTCACCTCTAAATTTTATGTATATTTTTTTATACGTACTTTAAGCCTTCCACTTTTACTCAGACCGACCACATCACCAAGAATAAACTTTCCAAATCCTCTTATAGTTATTCTTTCATCCTTTTTTACTTCATAACTCTTATCTCTTATTTTTACATAATCAACTAAAATCTTGCCTTGTTCAACCATTAGTTGTGCCTTTGCTCGTGAAGCATTAGTTAACTTTGAAACTATACCATCAAGTCTTAAAGAAGAAACTAGTATAACTTCTTCTGAAAAATTAAATTGAGGTAAAGATTCATAATCTTCTAATGTTTCAGCTTTACAGCTAGACCTCCCTATTTTATCTATATTACATATAAGAAAACTTTCAATATCTTCATGAACTGGTACATAACAAACATTATCTTTAACTAAAAGATCTCCAATTTTATTTCGTTCTATACCAGCAGCTAATATTCCTCCTAAATAGTCTTTGTGTGTAATATCATTAAACTTAGAAGTATTTCTAATTTTAAGCAGTTTCATTGGGAATGGGGTATCATACATATTATTAAATGAAATCATTCTTCGTTCAGATTCATCAAATACTCCATTACTCTCTACCTTAAAAATGCTGCTGTTAAAATTTTTTTCAAACCACTTCCATATATTAGGAGTATAAAAGTTATTACCAAATACAGGTATATCTTTTTCTTTTGCTAATTTATATTTTTCATATAAATTAAGTACCTCATTTTTCTCTTCTTCACTAAATTGCTTTTCTATTATATCTTTTATCATATCACTCGACTACCAGTACAAAAGTCTCATCAGCATTTCTCTTATGACATCTAGAATAGCAAATGCTAATATAGGTGAAAAATCTATTGGCATACTGCCTAAAAATCTATCTTGTAGTCTTCGACAAGGTTCCAATATGGGATTTGTAATACTGTGAACTATATCCATTAATTGATTATATCTAAGCTGTGGAATCCACGATCCTATACATTCAACTATTATTGCTAATTCTATTATCCTAAATATACCATTTATAGCTTCTAATATCATTTTGCCTCCTATTTGCCAGACCAATTAAATAGAGCTTTGGAACTTAATTCATTCTTTAATTCATTTGTAACTTCAACATTAGATGGAGAAAGTAGATAAACTCCTTTTTCAATTTGTTGTAATTCTCCTCCAAGTGCATAACAAGATCCACTTATAAAATCTAATAATCTTTGTGCTATTTTCAATTCTAATACTGTTGTATTGACTAAAACTATTCTTCTGTTTTTTAAAGCTTCACATATTTCAGTTGCTTCTTCATAATCAACTGGTTTAGTTATTGTTACTTTTACAGATGTTGATGTATGAATATTTACTACTTTGTTATTTTTCTTGTTTGTTATTACAGGTTCAATTGATTCTTCTTCTTCTACCACTTCACTTTCATAGTTTTCTTCATCATAATCATCGTAATCATCATACCCCTCATCAAATCCTAGTAATGATTTAACTTTTGATAAAACATTGTTGCTCATAGACTAACTCCTCCTATTTTGTTGTATAATTTCTTTCTCCAAAAATTCCAGTTCCTACTCTTACTAATGTAGAACCTTCTTCAATAGCAGTTTCAAAATCATGTGTCATTCCCATTGATAATATTTGCATTTGAATATTTTTGAAATTTCTTTGTTTTAATCCTTCAAAAATTTCTTTAGTCTTTCTGAAGTATTTTCTATTGCTTTCCTCATCCCCCTGTGGAATAATAACCATTATTCCTTTTACAAGTACATGATTACAATTTTCAATTTCTCCAATCAATTCTTCAAGATTTTCTTCAAAAATTCCTGTTTTACTGTCTTCTCTTCCAATATTAATTTGAATTAATGTATTTGCAGTTTTTCCTGCTTTTCCAAAGACCTTCTCTATTTGCTTCAATAAATTAATACTATCTAATGAATGAATTAAAAATACTTTATCAACCAAATATTTAACCTTGTTGGTCTGAAGGTGACCAATAAGATGCCATCTAACATCCTTATGAAAATTATCGTATTTTTCAACAAGTTCCTGAACTTTATTCTCTCCAAAATCCCTGATACCACACTCATAAGCTTCTTCTAAATATTCTAGTGGCTTTGTTTTTGATACAGCTAGTAATTGTACATTTTCTGGAATAAGTTTTCTTATATGTTCTATATTTTCTTTAATTCCCATTTCACTATACCTTAATTTAATCCTTTCTTTACCTCATTTTTTTATATTCTATACAAAAGTTTAATTTCCTTCAAAAAATAATAATTTTATTTTGCCAATTCATCCCTCTCCATATAATTAACATTTCCTTTTGCTGTTGAAGCAGGCATTTTTATTTTTTCACTTTTTTCTATTTCAACAAAAAACTTTTTTATAATAAGCTTCTTTACGTGACTTCCATCTTCAAGAAGTGCTGCTTCAAGTTTTTCAGGATCTCCAATTGCATAAATTTTAAATGGTGCTGATTCCATACTTGAATCATCAAACTGAATAAATGCCCATGCACATACAACTCCTGACCATGGAACAATACGATGGTTATTTACTGATATAGCTTCTGCTCCAGCTTGACGCAATTCATTTAAAACAAGAGCCATATCACTATCATGAAGAAGTTTGCTCATTACTTCATCAAATCCTTCTCCATTTACGTCAGTTATTCCATCATTAAGTGTTAGTATTATTCCTGGTCCTTCGACTTCAGTAAGTCCTGTAAACATTCCATAATCCATTATCTGCTCTTTCATATCCTGAAGTATTTCATCATTTCTAACATCATTCTGTTTATATTGATTTATCTTTCCATTTACATCAATATTACCTTCTTTTAAAGCTTCAATTTCTTTATATAATCTTGATCTTTCTTCTATTGCTTCTTGATACTCCATCGTGTTTAATGAATTATATGACTGTCCTCTATCAAAATTGAAATTCACAGATACGAGAAAGCCTAAGATTAAAGCAGCAATAAAAACAAAGAAATATTGTGACCTTTTCTTCATTTCATACTCCTTTAAAAATCGTTAATTTTCTGTTTTTTTCTTACTTTTTTTCTGAACCTATGTATTTTTTTATGTTTAAGCTGTTCTAATAACAATCTCCTTATAATTGCAAAGTTATCAAATATCCTTCCTCCAAAAACAATAACAGCAGCAATATAAATAGGTATTCCCAGCTTATCACCTAAATAAGCAAGAAGTGCTGCTAAAAGTGCATTTCCAAAAAATCCCGAAATGAAAATATCCGGGTGAAAGTTTTTGGCAAGACTAGCTCTTGCTGCTCCAAACACTGAATCAAGGCAAGCCAGTATAGCAACTGACATATATGGAGAAAGTTTATCTGATATATTTACATCCAGTACAAAACCTAATATTATTCCAATTAACAATCCAATTATTGCAACCAACTTTCTCTCTCCTATTCTTTGACTGATTTCATAAATTCACTTTTTAATGACTGAGTAGTTTTGCCAATAAAAATTTCATCTTCTGTCTTAATTTCGTTATTGTAATTAGGAAGTGCTAAATATTCTAAAGATCCTGGAAATGAAAGACCTACATTTAATCTTCCCTTATCTCCTATTGCTTTTATTATTATCTTTTCTTTAGGATATATCCTTCCTGCTGACCCTACGGATATTCCATTTCCTGCCGTTTTTATACCAGTCTGTGGAGTTATCCTTATATCATTAATAGAAATAGCTTCTGCTCCAGAATACCACAAAAGATTTATAATATGTATTATTTCATCTTCTCCAAGATCTCTACTTGTATCATTTGAATTTGCATTGAATATAGAAGTTTTAGGTGTTATTGTAAGAACAATTCCTGGACCTTTCACGTCTACAACTCCAAGATGCATTCTAGCTGAATCTAATTGATTTTTTATTTCTTTTCCAAGATCTCCATCTTTTGCTGCTGTTTCTTCAAGTTGTTTTAATTCATCTGATAATTTAGAATTTGTAGCTGACAATTCTTCTTTTTCTTTTCTTAAATTTTCTATT
>JBJEJM010000206.1:0-13074 GCA_051878075.1 Clostridium sp.
TAATTCATGATGAAACTTTAGATAGGACAACAAATGGACACGGTTTTGTGAAAGATTTTACATTGGAAGAATTAAAGAAGTTAAGAACTAAAAGTGTTGGAAAAGTAAAAGAGTTAAAAAATGATTTATATAATAACTATACTGAAGAAGAGGCTGAGTATTTATCAAGTAATGATGGAGAAGAAATACCAACCCTTGAAGAAGTACTAAAGCTTATATCATCATCTAATTTAAAAGTTCTTAATTTAGAGCTTAAAAACAGCATAATAGAATATGAAGGTATGGAAGAAAAAGTATTACATATGATTAAAAAATATAGTCTAAAGGATAGGGTAATACTTTCAACATTTAATCATTTAAGTCTTATAAAATTAAGAAAACTTGATAGCAATATCGTTCTAGGTGCTTTAACTGAAAGTACATTAGCAAATGCAGCAAAATATTTAGATGATATTGATGTACAATGTTATCACCCTTATTTCCCAAGTATATTAAATAAAGAGTATACAGAAGAAATTAAAAAAGCAGGAATAAAAATAAATCCATATACTATAAATAGCAAAGAATATATGATTAAAGTGATAGATGCAGGAGTGGATTCTTTAATAACAAACGAAGTAGAGCTTTTAAAAGAGTATATTTGAAGAGATGTGTGAATATAAGATAGAGTTATTATATTTTATGGCTTATATGTAAAATAATGAGCAGGACTTGAAAAAATATTGAACTTATGATATTATAAATACATATTAAGGAAGAGATAATGAGGTCTCAAAAGTTATATTTGAATCTCATTATCTCTTTTTCGTTTTATAAAATAATTAAAGCCCCCAAAAGGAATATTTCTAGAATGTAATAATAAATCCCATTGCCAGTTATTACATTCATAAATGCAATTTCCACATATCACTACATTGTATTTGAAATTAGAAATATCCCCTTTTATAATATATGTACCCCTGCATTTTACAGCTTAGATGCAGGGGACTTTTAATGTACATTATTAGGTTTCTTAAAAGATGAAATTAAAAGTTGTATATCAAAGATGCTGATAAAAATCTTTATAATTATATGGTATTTAAAAACTTATTATGTTATAATATAAACCATAAAGTATAGGGAGGTTTATTTATGAATAATAAAGATAGTATATTTAAATTTATAAAAATATTGATATGTGCATATTTGATTGCAGGTATTATAATATTTTTTAATGGAAGTCTTGTATTGGATTTAAGCTTAAGTGCATTGCCTATAGCAGGAATATTTATATTATGCAGTGCAGGTTATGGAATTTTCACTAAAAATCGAAAATATATATTTTCAGCTTCTGCAGCAGCAATAATATATTTAGCAGCTCTAATTATATGCAGTCCATTAATAAGTTATAAAACTCATAGAAATTTAATCGGTACTGTTGAGGAAGTAGATTTTTCAAGTGAAATAAAGTATATTGATTTAAATCAGCTTCCAACTATAGATAAAGATCTTGCCGATAAACTTGCAGATAAAAAACTAGGGGAGATTGCAAGCCTTGGAAGTCAGGTGACTGTTGGAGAGCTTCATTTACAAAGCATAAATGGGGAGTTATATTATGTAGCACCATTGGAACATTCATCTTTTCTAAAATGGATTACAAATAGAAAAGGTACAACCGGATATATTAAAGTAAGTGCTACTAATCAAAATGATGTTGAACTTGTTACAGAATTAGATGGATCACCTATTAATATAAAATATTTAGATTCGGCTTATTTATTTAGTGATTTAAGACTTGCAGCATATTTGAGAGATTTAAAGGCAGGTCATACTGACTATACATTTGAAATTGATGATAATGGAAAACCTTACTGGGTAATTACTAGATATGATAATGCAATTGGAATCGCTGAAACAAAAGCAGTTGGTGTATTAGTTATGGATGCACAGACTGGTGAATCAGAAGTATATGATATAGAAAATGCCCCAGAATGGATTGATAGGATTCAGCCTATGAGTTTTATTAATAGATATGTGAATAAATGGGGAGAACTTGTACATGGAGTAATTAATTTTACAGATAAGGACAAGTTAAAAACTACTGAAGGAATGAATATAATATATAACGATGATAATTGTTATTATTATACTGGAATAACATCTGTGGGAAGTGATGAGTCTTTAGTTGGATTTACTTTAACTGATACAAGAACAGGAGAAACTAGATTATATAAAACTTCAGGTGCAATAGAAACTGCAAGTATGAAATCAGCAGAAGGTAAGGTTCAACAGTATGGATATAAAGCAACATTCCCATATCTTATTAATATACAGAATGAGCCAACATACTTTATGACATTAAAGGATTCTAATGGTCTTGTAAAGCAATATGCTATGGTCAATGTCAAAAATTATAATACTGTAGGTGTAGGGGATACACTTCAAGGAACTTTAAATAAATATCTCGAAGGTCTTACTAATACAAGTATTTCTCTTGAAGGTGGTAATAAAGAAGAAATAATTACAGGTGAGGTTGAAAGAATCGGTGTGGTTATTAAAGATGGAACAAGTATTTATGATATTAAATTAAAAGATAATGACCATATTTATCAAATATCAACTGAAACTGCAAGAGATGTAGCATTAACAGCTGTTGGTGATAATGTTGAAATGAAATTCATTAAAGTAGGTTCAAGCAGATATGTATTAATTAATTCATTTATCAATAATTCACTTGGAAACATAGAAGCTCAGCAGGAAGAACAGGAAAATAATAATGAAAAGATAACTCAGAATGAGCAAAAAATGGAGAATTAAGTAAAAAAATAATATTAGTTTTATATTGTTTTTTATGGAATGGTTATAAATAAAGGAAGTTGAAATCTTTAAAATAATGTAATACTGTAATTAAAGATATTTAGCAGATGATAATATTTACAAAAGAATGCAGAAAATATTAAAAAACTATTGTGTTTTAAATTTAATAATGATATAATGTAATTGTTCCAAAAGGAATAATTACTATTAAAAGATTTAATTAAATTAAAATTTCTCCTTATGAGAAAGTATTAGTTGACTAAGTCTTTAAATAAGGAGGAAATGTAAAATGGAAGATAAGACTATCGTATGTAAAGATTGTGGAAAGGAATTTGTTTTCACAGTTGGAGAACAAGAATTCTACAAAGAAAAAGGATTTGAAAATGATCCAGTAAGATGCCCAGAATGTAGAAGAGCTAGAAAGCAACAAAACAATAGAAGATAATTATATTGTAATAGAACCGCAGGAGTTTAACTTCTGCGGTTTTTTAATATTTGTATTAGTTTATATGATCACTTTTAAATCCTTCTCTTTTTACTGAATGTTTCTTCCTATTTGGATTATGATTATGATTTTCTTCTGTTATAGGTGTCTGATAATTACATTTTTCCATCCTCGCAAATTTATTATCAGGTTGACTATCTTTTGCCATGATTATAACCTCCTCATATGTGTAAAAGTTCATTTATATTTTTTCACATAATGTAAAAAATATTCTTGTATAAAATAGAGCAGACAAATAATATTATGTTATAATAATTAACAATTATACTAGTAAGTAAAAGGAGTAGGATTATATGGCAGTAAAAATAATAACAGACAGTACCAGTTATATTCCAGAAGAATTAATAAAAAAATATGATATAAAAGTAGTATCTTTAAGTGTAGCAATAAATAATAAGAGCTATAGGGAAGTTGATTTAAATAATATTGAATTTTATAAGATGATGGAATCTGTCAAGGAAATTCCAACTTCATCTCAGCCATCTTTAGATGAAATGTCTGAAGTTATAATGAAGTGTGTTAGTGAAGGACATGAAGTTTTATGTATATTTATATCATCTAAGATGAGTGGTACTTTTTCAAGTGCACATATTGCAAAAGACATGGTATTAGAAAAATATCCAAATGCACGAATTGAAATAATAGATTCATTTACAAATTCTATGCAGATGGGATATGAGGTAATTGAAGGTGCTAAATATGCATCCGAGGGTGCAAGTATGGATGAAGTAATAGATAAAGTTATAAAAGTAAGGGAAAACAGCAGATTTTTATTTGTACCTGACACTCTTAAATATTTACAAAAAGGAGGAAGAATAGGGAGAGCTTCAGCACTTTTAGGGGGAATACTTCAAATTCGTCCTATATTAACTGTTGAAAATGGTGAGACTACAGTTTTTGAAAAAGTCAGAACTAAAAAAAGAGCAATTGATATTATTGTGAATAAAGTTGTTGAAGACTGCACCGATAAACAGATAGGAGGAATCATAGTTCACCATATTAATTGTGAAAATGAAGGAAAAGAACTTTCAGACAGATTAGGCAGAATACTGAACATTCCTGTGAATATTCAATCAATAGGACCAGTTATTGGTGCTCATGTTGGACCAGGTTCAATAGGTACAGCATATTTTACGTTATAATAAAAAATGACCTGATATTATACAGTTTAGATGTAGTATCAGGTCATTTTTGTTTAAAAATTACAAAAGCGGAATAAAAAAATAATCAAGAAATAAGCTTTAAAATAGACAAAATTATAGATTATGTGATAGAAGAATGAAGAATAAGCTAAGGAAGTTTATAATTTATTGAAATAAAATATACATGAATAACAAAAATGAAAAGTTGATAATATTTTCTTATTACTGTAAAATATAGGAAGAGTAGTAAGAGATAGGTTTAGATTTACAGAAACTGAGGTAAAATAATAATCTGATTTGCAAAATATAATTAGGAGGGGAATGTCATGGGAAAAAGCCAGAATATAATTAAAAAGAGTATGTCTTTCTTAGAAGAGAAGAAGATTAATAAATCAAATAAGGTTCTTATGATAGAAAGAGTTCTATCATATAGTCATACATTAAAAAATGGTATAAAGAAGTATAAAGTACAAAATAATAGATTTACAGTATTTATATTATTTAGTGTTATATTGATCGATTTTCCTATAATATCATTACCATGTTGTTTATTATCAGTTATTTTTCTTGTAAAAATGCTTCAATTAATTAAATACCGAAGTATATGGGCTATTATTAATAAGATTGGAAGAGATATTGCATATAAGGGTATATATAATAAGGGAGTTATTGAAGAAATGGTAGAAGAATTCAAATTTAAATTCGGGGAAGATATCATTGAATATTATGAACTTATTTATATGATTGAAAATTATGAGTTATTTATTTCTAAAATAGAAAAGGTTATTAAAGGAATAAATGAAAAAAATAATGATATTACAGAAGAAAATGAGTATGAGAAAGAAACCTTTTCTAGTACAAAATATGAAGAAATAAACGAAATTAATTTTAGAAATAAATCTGAATGGAGAATATATCCTAAAAATTCTCTTCTTTGCAGAAATGAAGAAGGAGAAATCAAAAAAGTGAATAGAGCTATTGAATTTTTCGAAGATAAAAATGAAACTGCAGATGCAGTTGTATTGAGAGGAAAAAATAAAAATTTAACTGTATATTTATATAGAAAAGCAAATGAACTTCAAAATAATGTATTATAAAAGATAACAATTATAATTATACTGCAATTTAAAAAGGAGTTGTTTTTTTTTCTCATTTATAATAAAATCATATGTATGAATTTAATAAATCAATGAAAAGAGCCGTATTTAATTATATATTGAGCGAATTTTATAATTATCAATGATTCTAAAAATAAATGTAAAAACAAATAATTTTATTAATATGTTTACTTAACATATTAATTCAGTTTTGGAGGAAATTATGCAAGATGTAATGGTAATTGGGATAGCTGGTGGAAGCGGATCAGGAAAAACTACATTATCTCAAAAAATTAAAGATGTATTTAAAGATGAGGTTTCTATATTATGTCATGACTATTATTATAAAGCCAATGATGGATTAACTTTAGAAGAACGTAAGAAACTTAATTACGATCATCCAAATTCTTTTGATACAGATCTTTTAATTGAACAGGTAAAAGAGCTAAAAGCTGGTAAAACAATAAAGCATCCAGTATATTCTTTTGTAGAGCATACAAGATTAAATGAGACAGTAGAAGTTAGACCAACAAAAGTTATAATAATCGAAGGTATTCTGATATTTGAAAATAAAGAACTTTGTGATTTAATGGATATAAAAGTGTTTGTAGATACAGATGGGGATTTAAGAATAATAAGAAGACTTCTTAGAGACGTTAAAGAAAGAGGCAGAGATATTGATTCTGTAGTAAATCAATATATAGAAACTGTAAAGCCTATGCATGAAGAATTTGTTGAACCAAGTAAAAGAAGAGCAGATATAATAATTCCAGAAGGTGGAGCAAATGATGTTGCATTAAGTATGCTTCTTGATAAAATAAGCAATTTTATTAATAATTAGTTACATATTAAAATCTCTATATTGAAACAAATATTAATATATGTTTTGATATAGAGTTTTTTTGTATACAAAAATGTATTATTAGTTATATTTAATAAAAAATTAATAGAACTTTAATTTCTTAATGCATTGAGGATATATTATAAATAAACTATAATTAGTTATAAGCAATAATAGTTTATAAATAGGAAATATACAATTAATATTGAGAAAGGATTAAAAAATGAAAATTGATTGGAACAGAAAATATACAACAATTGCTGCATATTCATTTATAGTAGCTATATCTATAATACTATTTTATCTTGGGATTTCTCAAATAGGAGAAGTTTTAAGTAAAATTAGTGGTGCAATTGGAATTCTTGAACCATTTATTATTGGTTTTTCTATTGCATATATATTAAATTTTTTATTGAAATTTTTTGAAAGTAATATATTTAATTTAAAATTTATAGCTAAATTGAACTTCAAAAATCATACTAAAAGAGCTATAGGGATTATTATTACATATTTAGTAAGCTTTATTGTAGGATATTTATTTATTAAATTTGTACTTCCTCAATTAGTAGAAAGTATAGTAGGACTTGTAAATGATATTCCTATGTATATTAATGAAACAACTAAATTTATAGATAGTACATTATTAAGATTAAATATAGAGAAACAATATTTAGATTTAATTAACGATAATTTTAATAAGTTTATTGATTATACAATTAAATTTGCTACGAATCTGCTTCCGGTTCTTGGAACATTATTAACAAGTATAGCATCTAAAATATGGAATATCGTTATCGGACTTATTGTATCTATTTATCTGTTAATTGATAAGGAAAAATTTTATGCTTTAAGCAAAAAGATAACATATGCTCTATTGCCAGAAAAAGCTGCAAAGAAAACTATAGAGATAACACATAGAAGCAATAGTACATTTGGTAAATTTTTGATAGGGAAGATTTTAGATTCTTTAATTATTGGTATATTAACATTCTTTGTTCTTACAATAGTTAAAATGCCATATACTATTTTAATTTCTGTAATAATAGGAATTACAAATATAATACCATTCTTTGGGCCATTTATAGGTGCAGTACCATCATTTATAATAATATTATTTGTTTCGCCTGTTAAGGCATTATGGTTCCTTGTAATAATATTTGTTATACAACAGATTGATGGGAATATTATTGGACCTAAGATACTTGGTGATTCAATAGGAATATCAGCATTCTGGATATTATTCGCTATACTGGTAGCAGGAAAATTCCTTGGTATTGTAGGAATGATAATAGGAGTTCCTTTATTTGCTGTTGTTTATTCCTTAATAAAAGAAATAATTGAAGCAAAACTTGAGAAAAAAGGATTAAAAACAGAAACAAAGGATTATTTTTAATTACAAAGTGAATATTTAAATTATTAAAAGACTATGAAAAGATATGTGCAGAAGAGCATTAAAATATATGTATATAAATTCATGCATCATACTATCATAGCCTTTTTAAAATTGTTTGGAAAAATTATGTTAAAATGATAAAATATATACATGATATAATAATTATAAAAATGATATTAATTTAATTGATTAACAGATTAAAAACATATTATTATGCATGAGTGAAAGAGGGAAACGTATGAAAAATATTAGAGCAGTTATATTTGACATGGATGGAATTTTGATTGATACAGAAAGAATTTCTTTTAATGCGTTTAAAGAAGTACTGAATGGGTATAATTATGAGATGAGTAAAGCATTTTACTTAACTATGATAGGAAGAAATACAAAAAGCATAAAGGAACTTATGTTAAAAAAATATGGCTGTGATTTTCCTTTTGAAGAGGTATATGATAAAAAGGTTAAAATAGCAGTGGATACTATTGAGCGAGATGGAGTGATTATGAAACCAGGAGTTCATGAACTTATAGATTATCTTAATGAGAAAAACTATAAGATAGCAGTTGCTACATCTACAAGAAAAGAAAGAGCACATTATCTTTTAGAGCAGATAAAAATAAAAAATAAAGTGGATTATATAATATGTGGAGATCAGGTTCAAAATTCAAAACCAGATCCAGAAATATTCTTAAAGGCAGCTAAGGGGCTTGAGATAAATCCAGAAGAGTGTATTGTAATAGAAGATTCTGATGCTGGAATATTAGCAGCTTTAAGAGCAGGAATGAAGGGAATAAATGTACCAGATATGAAGAAGCCTGATGAAAACATGAAAAAAACTGCTTTTAAGATATGTAATAATTTACTTGAAGTAAAGGATTTTTTTGAGTGCATTTAATATTGTAGCAAATATTTAAATATACTTAAAAGAAAAGTCATATATAAATATAGTAAATAATAAAAAAGGAGAGCAGATAAAAATGAATATATTTGTTTTATCGTTATTAGAAACATTAGGTATAAGCATGATTGGATTTGTATTTTTTATTTTGTTCTTGCTAATACCAATAGACGGTATTAAACTTTATAAAGAATTTAAAATTGGGCCAGAAGGATTCTGTATAAGAATGGAAAGAGTAAAAGAAAAAGAGAAAAAAGAATAAAAATAAGCTGACATGTTGTAATTCAACATGCCAGCTTATTTTTATTGGTAAATTGTTTTAGGATTAATTAATTTTGGTCTATATCCATTTTTAATAAGTGCATCCATTATAGCTTTTTTATGACTGTGGCCAAATGTTTCCATAGTTATATCAAGTTCTACAGCACTGTTTCTATTAATGCTTACAAATTGGTTGTGATCAAGTTTTATTATATTTCCTTGTGCTTCAGCAATAACCCTAGATACATTTGTAAGTTCACCTGGTTTATCAGGTAGAAGTACAGAAATTGTACATATACGTTCTCTTTCAATCAATCCATGCTGGACTAATGAAGCAATAGTAATAACATCCATGTTACCACCGCTTATGATTGAAACTACTCTCTTATCTTTACAGTTTAAATGTTTTAAAGCTGCTACAGTAAGAAGACCAGAATTTTCAGCAAGCATTTTATGATTTTCTAACATATCAAGGAATGCACCTACTAATTCATTATCTTTAATTGTTATTATATCATCGATATTTTCCTTAATATATGGGAATATTTTAGAACCTGGTGTTTTAACAGCAGTACCATCAGCTATTGTATCTACACTTGGAAGAGTAAGAACTTCACCTGCCTTGAGTGATTCCTGCATACAGTTAGCTCCAGCGGGTTCTACGCCTATAACTTTAATATTAGGATTTAATAGCTTGGCTAAAGTAGAAACTCCAGTAGCAAGTCCACCTCCACCAATTGGTACTAAAATTATATCAACAGTAGGAAGTTCTTTTATAATTTCCATAGCAATTGAACCTTGTCCAGTAGCTACATCCAAATCATCAAATGGATGAATGAAAGTATATCCTTTTTCTTCAGCCAGCTTTAAGGCGTAACTGCAGGCTTCATCATAAACATCACCATATAATATTACTTCTGCGCCATAAGATTTTGTTCTATTTACTTTTATTAATGGTGTAGTGGTAGGCATAACTATTACAGCTTTGCAGTTATAGGCTTTTGCAGCATAAGCAACACCTTGAGCATGGTTACCTGCAGAAGCTGTAATCAGTCCCTTATTTCTTTCTTCATCAGTTAGTGTGCTGATTTTATAGTAAGCACCTCTTATTTTATAAGCACCTGTTTTCTGCATATTTTCAGGTTTAAAGTAAACTTTGTTACCTGTTAATTCAGAATAATAGTCACTATGGACTAGCTTAGTTGGTAAAATAACTTCTTGTACTTTTTCGTAAGCCTGTTCAAATTTATCTAGTGTCATCATAATTTTAACCCCTTTTTCATAATTATTTATTACTTAAAGACTTAATAATTTTATGATAACATTTTAGCCAATTATGTCAAGTTATTATCTTATTTGTTAATATCTTCACCCTCTGCCGAATATCTGTAATTAATTGCAGACTTATTTGAAAAGTGATCATTGATTCGTTGATTATTTAAATCCTTACTTATTGAAGGATTATTTAATTCCATATCTTTTTCAGAATTAGTTTTGAATTTAAATTTGTGAAAGTTATTGACATATTTTTTTTCATTCATTATAGTAGCCTTCTTTCCAGTAATGAAATATTATAATATTATTATTCCTAATTATTATTTTATAATTCTCAAGAGATGAAAATATAATATACTTTATGCAAACTTATATTATCTATTTGAAAGAGATAAGAAGAAATGAGCTACAGATGGAATTGAGAAATAAGACGGGAAAAAATAGATATCTAACAAAATAACTTAGAAAGTTACTTCATTAAATATCTATTTTACTATAAATAAATGTTTAGATTTTAAAGAAAATATTATTTAGATGTTTCAACAGGCAGAAGCAATCCTGATTTTTGTAATATAGGTCTTAAAGCATTATATATTATTGCAACTAATATTACAGATACAACTGCATTTATAAATGTTGTAACAGCACTTAATTTAGCTAATGCTTTAGCAAATTCCTGAGGTTGTCCGAGTATATATTGTTTATAGAAATAACCTACAATTGGATCTGCAAGCACATTAAATGCCAATCCTGATATTGAAGCTAAAATACTCCATTTTAATACGTATTTTTTATCATTTGATTCTGATATTCTTGCTATATTGTGTGCTACAAAACCAGTTATAAGTCCAATACATAGCTTAAGGAAAAAAGTCTTAGGTGCGCCTAATACATATGCAGGGTTAAGTAAATCTGCAATTGTCATACCTATGGCACCAGCAAGTCCTCCGTATAATCCTCCAATCAATAATGCAGCTAAAACACAAAAGGCATTACCTATATGAATTGAACTTGCATCTCCACCAGGTAGTGGGATTTGAATCTGCAAAAATTGAAATGATACGAAACATAAAGCTGCAAGAATAGCAGTTTGAATTATTTTTTTAAATTTTATATTATTTGTGTTCATTTTAAATAATCCCCCTATAAATTTAATGATTATGGCATAGATATTATTTTATTTAGTAGTTAAGAAATATAAATGTGTCATTCGTAAACTACATTCTAGTATAATGATCTATATATGTAAATTTAAGTTCATGATGGAATATTATATCATGAAAAAATAGAGTGTCAAATGTATGGATACATTAATAAGCGTATGACAATTTATGTAATGTAGATTATCATATATAATAAGTTAATATTTGTTAGACATTAAAAGATATATTAATTAAAAAATAATTATTTATAATATGTAAGGAGAAAAAGCATGAAGATTTGTCCAAAATGTAAATCAAAAAATATTATACCTATAATATATGGGTATCCAAGTAATGAAATGTTTGAAGAAAGCAATAGAGGTGAATGTATTTTAGGTGGATGTTGTATTGAAACAGATGAGGATATGAAAAACTGTTTGAATAGAAATCATTGTAATGATTGTGGATATGAATGGTAATACAGGGTTATAAGTACCATTCAAATTAAATATTCAATTTAGTTAGGAATATTAATGAAATATTGGAAATAAAAATTTACAAAAAATAATAAACTCAAGCAATATTCGACAAATTACAACAATGGAATTTGATATAATTCATTTTGTTATAAGACAAATATATAAAAGAGATAAGTGATTAGTCGAATTTTATATTTATTAGAAAAATTATGAGGTACAAAAATATGAGAGAATATGCAAATGAAGCAGTTAATATAATTATGAAGTCATTATCAAGACTAAGAGAAATTGAGCAATGTGTCTAAAAGAAAAAACTTTCAACTCATTATAAGTAATAATAAATATATTAGAAGTAAGTGATTATCAAAAAACTATATGGCATGAAAAGAAAATTATAAAATTATGGAGGTATTGAGTTGTCAGGAAAAGTTATATCTTTTTATGATAAATTAAACACATATAAAGAAGCTGATGCTAAATTTGAATATATGGATGTTGCAACTCTTAGAAAATATGCTAAAAGAGGTAATGTAAAAGCACAAAATATTCTTGGCGATAGATTCTTTTATGGAGATACAGTGGAATTTAATTATGAAGAAGCTGCAAAGTGGTATAAGAAAGCTGCTTCTTCAGGACATGATTTAGCTATGTATAATCTTGGGGATATGTATTATTATGGATTTGGAGTGGAAAAAGATTATACTAAGACTATTGAGTGGTATAAGAAAGCTGCACTTAAGGGAAATATAGAAGCTCAATGTAATCTTGGCTCAATGTATGAGGATGGCAGGGGAGTAGAATGTAATTATTCTGAAGCATTTAAGTGGTACAAAAGAGCAGCTGAAAATGGAGATTATATTGCACAGTATAATATTGCGGGTATGTACATGAATTCAAGAGGAGTAGAGGAAAACTTTTTTGAAGCATTTAAATGGTATGAAAAAAGTGCAGAAAATGGATATAGTAAAGCACAGAATGTTATTGGGTATATGTATGAGAGAGGAATTGGAGTAAGAAAAAATTATGAATATGCAATGCATTGGTATAGAAAATCAGCATATACAGAGTATCCATATGCAGAGTATAATCTCGGAGAAATGTATTATCATGGAAAAGGAGTAGCTAAAAATCTGGATAAAGCTTATGATTTATATAAGAAAGCAGCAGATAATGGATTAAAAGATGCACAGCATGTATTAAAAGAAAAATTTAATAAAAAATAATCAGCTAAGATAATTAAATTAT
>JBJEJM010000207.1:0-1377 GCA_051878075.1 Clostridium sp.
TTATATTTTATGTCTTAAAAGCTAAATAAATAAGCGTTAAACTTTATTGTTTATTAATAAAAAGTTAATATAAAATTAAGGGAAAATAGAATTTACAATAGTTTACATTGATGTCTTGTAGTGATACTATTAATGTTAGAATGCATAATAAGGAGACATGGAATGAAAAAAATAATAGGAAATATTTTCAATATAATGTTGATAGTATGTTTTTTTATAGGAATGGAGTCAACACTTATATTAAGTACAACAAGTAAGGAAGCTTATGCACAAATAAAAGATGAACAACTTTTCCTTAAAAGCATTTACATAAGTGAGGGAGGGAGTATTGAACTATTAAAAGATGTTTATAGTTATATAGTTGATGTATCTGCTGAAACTGAAGAAATCTTTTTAAGAGCAAAACCTGAAGAAGAAGATTATATAGTAAGAATAGATGGACAATTAGTAACGTCAGAAGAAAGATATAAAAAAGACATTAAATTAAATATGGGAAAAAATAAGATTTTAATTGAAGTAAGTAATAATGCTCAATTTAATGATGATAAATATTATGAAGAAACTTATAAAGAGGGACAAGATAAGAAAAGCATTAATGTTAAACGATATACAGTATATGTATATAGGGGTGGAGAATCAGCTGTATATCTTAAAGACATGACTATAGATGATAATAATGTGGGATTTAATAAATTAATAAAATCATATAATTTAGAAATTGATGATAATAAGAAATTAGCTGAGTTGCAGCTATCAAAATTTAATGATAATGATGTTATCTATGTCAATAATAATATTTTAAGTGATTCTGATTCGTTGAAACTTAAATTCAATGGAATAGGAAAATATACTGTAATTGTAGATGTTATAGATAGTGAGACAAAAAGAAAAGGTACTTATACTTTAAACATTTATTATGGTATTCCTGTATCACCTAATTTATCAGATTCAATGAATTCTGTTTTAAAACCTAATCAATGGGTAATTGTAAATGGAAGATGGCAGTTAAATGATTCTTTAGGAAAGCCTATTAAAAATCAATGGTTTTATGATGATAATTATAAAGCATATTTCTATTTTAATGGACGAGGAAATATGAAGACTGGATGGATTACATTAGATAGCGGAATTTATTACCTGGGTAATGACGGAAGAATGAGGACAGGCTGGGTAAAAGATGATGGAAAATGGTATTACATGGGTGATAATGGTGCTATGCTGACAGGCTGGATAAAAGATGATGGAGACTGGTACAATTTAGATGAAAATGGAGTAATGAGAACTGGCTGGATAAAAGATGATGGCAATTGGTATTATTTAAATAAGAACGGAAAGATGAGGACAGGATGGTTACTTGAAAAATCAAAGTGGTATTAT
>JBJEJM010000207.1:1477-8987 GCA_051878075.1 Clostridium sp.
TTCTAAAATAATAAAAATATATAAAATATATAAAAAAGAGACCTAAATTTACGATAATAAATATGTATAATATAATGCTGAATAAATTATGTAAACACCTAATGGAATAATGTGATGTATTGAAAATAATACTTGGGAGGATTCAATAATGAGAGAAAAATTAAAAATTAAGAAGATGCTATCTTATCTGCTTATTTTTATGATGACTTTAAGTTTTATGCAGATAAGATTCATAAAACCAGTTAGTGCTACAACACAGATACCTGGTTTTAAATTTATTATAGGAGATGCTGATGGAAGTACAACTAAAGAAGTCGATAAAGATTCCAATGGCAATTATGTACTAAGATCAGTAAATTTCTCAGATACATATACTTTAGTACCTCAATCTGGATATAATATAGAAGATGCAAAAAGCAGCAGTGATAAAATGAAAATAACTAAATCAGTAAGAGGGACAAGTAATATTTTTACTATTGGAACTATAAAAGACTATAGTAATTTTAAGCTTACTATAAAGTTAAGAGATCCTGATGGAAATCTTACAACATATGATATAAGAGTTGAATTTAACATAGATTCATCATTAACATTTAATAAATTAAGAGTTACATTTGATAATGATGATCCTATTCCTATTCCTTTTGGTAATTGTGATGAAGATGGAGTATATAAATTAGACGCTTCAGCTGATAGTAAAAAGGCTAAAATAGAAATGTTTGATTCATCTAATAATCCAATGAATTTTAAGGTTAATGGAAAAACAAGCAAAACTGTTAATTTAGTTGGAGGAGATAATGAAATAGAACTTTCAGTAACAAGTGCAGGATATTCAAAGATATATACATTGATAATTACTAAGAAAGGTGTAGCTAAACTTAAGTCTTTAGTTCCTTCAACAGGAAAATTATCACCATCATTTAATTCAGACATAACTGACTATACAGTTACTGTTCCTACAGATACAAAGACTATAACATTCACACCAACAGCAGTAGATAATTCATCTACTATAAAAGTTAAAAATGTTACAGTTGCAAGTGGTAAGAAGAGTCAGGAAATTAAACTTGATGAAGGTGAAAATAAGATTGCAATTACTGTTAAGACTAAAGATGGAGATTCCACAGTATATAATGTAGTTGTAACACGTACAGAAAAATTCAGAAGCGCAAATCTTAAGAGCTTAAAATTAACAAAAGGAAGTTTATCACCTTCTTTCAATAAGGAAGTTTATGAGTATAACGTTACAGTAGATAATTCAGTAAGTTCAATAGGAATTACTCCTGTTGCTGAAGATGCAGATGCAGAAATAAAAGTTAACAACAAAAAAGTTCCTAGTGGAGCTACTTCACAATATATCAGTCTTGATGAAGGTGGAAATGTAATAAATGTAACAGTAACTGATACAAAAGGAGAAAAAAATACTTATGTATTAATGGTAACAAGAAAGTATTCTAAAAATAATGTTAAGTTAAGTAGTCTTACAGTTACAGATGGGACATTCTCACCAAAATTTGAGCCAGAAACTTATGCTTATAGTGTCAAAGTTCCAAGGAGTATAGAGGAAGTAAGAATAAAATTTGAAGCTCAAAATGAAAAAGCTAAAATTGTAGTTAATGGTGTTGAATATGAAAGTGGTCAGCAGACTGATAAAATAAAATTAGATCTTGGCGCAAATACAGTCACTGTTAAAGTTATTGCAGAAGATAAGAAATCAACAACAAACTATGTATTAAGTATTATTAGAGATAAAGTTCAAGGTACATTAAGTGACTGGGTTCTTGTTGGTGGAGAGTGGATGTTCTATGATGCTAATGGAATTCCAGCAAAAAATAAATGGGTTATTTATGATAATCAATGGTATCACTTAGATGTTAATGGATTCATGGATAAAGATGGATGGTTATTTGATGGAGGTCAATGGTATTATCTTGATCCTAATGGAATAATGCTTCATGGTTGGATAAAGGATACTGGATATTGGTATTATTTAAGAGAAAACGGACCAATGGTTTCAAATGGATGGGCTATGCTTGATGGAAACTGGTATTATTTTAATGAACATGGTCAAATGCAGACTGGATGGCTTCTATATCTAGGAAAGTGGTATTTCATGGATGAACATGGAGTTATGCAGAAAGGATGGATAAAATACGATAAAAATCATTATTATCTAGATGATGATGGTACTATGAGAAATGGATGGCTATATAATGGAAAGACATGGTACTATTTTGATGATTCAGGAAGAATGGTAACAGGATGGCAGACAATAGGCAATAGAACTTATTATTTTGATTCTAAGGGTGCTATGAGAACAGGTACGATTTTCTTAGATGGAAGATGGATAAATCTTGATGCACTTTAATAGAAAGTTAAAAGAAGGTTTGCAGTCAGAATTATTATGACTGTAAAACCTTTTTTTAGTTGAAAGCTGATGATTGAAATTTAATCAATAAAATTTATAGAAGATTAATAAAAATAAGAATTTATATTTTAAAATATTTGAACTACTTAGTATAAAAGTGTATAATAGAATTATAATTTTGGGGGAGGAGAAACTATGATAAAAAGACTTAAAAAAACATGTACATTGATAGTTTTAACAACTACTTTGGCAGCAACATTTCCAAAAGACGAAATTCAAGCTACAGCAGCAATTGAAAGTAATTCAGAATATAAATTTGAAATATTAAAAAATAAGACAAGCTTGGCTTCAATTAAAACATTACAGGATGAAGAAATTGAAAAAATGATAGAGGCATATCTAAATAAGAAGAATCCTGATTCTAATGTTTTAGTTGATTCTCCAAAATATATAGAAATAAAAATAAGTGATAAAACTGCTCAAATGCTTACAGATCAAATCTGCAGCAGCAATAGCAACATTAGAAAACTGTTGAAGAATGAACCAGATATGGTGAAGCCGGGAGCAAGCAAGGAAGAGGCAGCTCAAATTGTAGATAACATGACTGATGAACAGATTGAAGCTATTAAACCTAAAGTAAAGGAAGTTGTCTATAAAACTATTAAAGCTTTTGATGGACAATCTGTACCAGTGTATGGTTATAAGATTGTTAAAGATGGTAAAGTAGTAGATATGGGATTTTTCGTAGGTGGTCAGATTGGTTTATTGATTATGCAGAAAGAAGGAGCACCATTAATTATATCTTCTGATTCAATTAGTGATATAAATGATAAAATTAAGAATGAAATATTAGAAAAAATACAGCAAAAATTAAAGGATATAATTAATAAGAGTGGAATTAGCGAGATAATTAATAAGGTAATCGGAAAAG
The DNA here is from genome assembly GCA_051878075.1 of Clostridium sp. Taxonomy (GTDB): domain Bacteria; phylum Bacillota; class Clostridia; order Clostridiales; family Clostridiaceae; genus Clostridium. Next base: position 4,777 of record JBJEJM010000207.1, read on the forward strand.
TTGATGATGTAGTAAGTGATATTACTGATACTATTGATGATTTAGCTGATGCAGTTGATGATTTATCTGATTCTATTAAAGATAAGGCTGATGATATTGATGATGCATGGGACAAGGTTTTTGACAGATTTGATAATGACGAAGGCTGGGGAAAAAGAGACGGATATATTTATTATTATGATGAAGATGGAATCAGTTTAAAAGGTGTTCAAAAGATTGATGGAAAGACATATTATTTTAACAGAATTGATGGTGCAATGGAGACAGGATGGCAGATAGTCGATGGACATAGATGCTATTTTGATGAAAAGAAAGGTTATCAGTTGTTTTTACAATGGGTTAAAGATGGTGATGACTGGTATTTCTTAAGCAATGAAGGTCCAGTTAAAAAATCTGAATGGGTTAATGATCAAGGAAAAAAATATTATCTTAAGAGTGATGGTAAAATGGCTAAGAACTGGCTTAAGATTGATGATTATTGGTATTATTTCAATGACAGCAATGGTGTAATGGAACACTCAACATGGAAATATTCAGATGAAAAGTGGTACTATTTAAAGGAAGATGGAAAAGCAGCAAATGATTGGACTTACATTAATGATAACTGGTACTACTTCAGAGAAAAATCAGCTTCAATGGAAACAGGCTGGTTTAGAGCAGATGGAAGCTGGTATTTTGCAGATAGTTCAGGTGCAATGAAAACTGGATGGTTATGGTCTGAAGATGGATGGTATTACTTAGATGATACTACAGGAAAGATGAAAAAGAATGAATGGCTATATAAGGATGGAAACTGGTATTACTTCAATCTTAATGGAATAATGGCATCGAAATCAAGGTATATAGATGGTGTTAAATATAATTTCAATAGTGATGGAAGACTTAATTAGTTATATTTTATATTGAATCTTGAAAACATATGGTAATATGCTTCATTTACAAAAGCATCAAAGATTAGAATAGCTTTTGTAATATGGGGCATATTTTATTTTCATCTATTTAGTTAAGTTTATTTAAAACGATAATTAATTAGTAAGAATATACTCAGATTAGTTATAAGTTGAGTATTATTATTGAATTATAAATAAAAGTACTCAAAATATAAGAATATTATGTAATTTTATTTGGACAAGTACTTAAATAAATTATAAACAGAATTTTATCAAATAAATTCATAATTTGGTAAATAAAAAGTAATAGTAAAGCATATTAAGAGTAGGAGGTAAAAAATGAAACGTGATTTTGTAAAGAAACTTATATGTTATGCAGCAGTTACAGCTACTTTAACAGCAACATTTCCAGCAGGTGTATATGCAGCAACATGGGTAAATGACGGTATGGGAAATTATTATTTCTATGATAATAATAGTTATGCTGTTGGATGGAGAAATATTGATGGATCTATATATTATTTTGATAACTCTGGTATGATGCAAAAAGGATGGATGAAGTATGGAGATTCATGGTATTATTTAGACAATAATGGAGCATTAAAAACAGGATGGATTAATTATAATGGTGAATGGTATTATTCAGATTCAGCAGGAATAATGCAGACGGGAATATTACAAATAAATGGCAAGATATATTGCTTTGGAAATAATGGTGTTATGAAAACTGGGAGCATAATTATAAATGGACAGTTTTATACAATTGGATCAAATGGAGCATTGATTTCAAATAGATTACCAGTTCCAGATAAGATATTTGATAGTAATAATAACTGTATAAACCAGATTAATTCAAATAATAGCAATGTTACTGATCCAAATGGTTCTAAATACAATAATCCTATTGTAGATCAGAGCGAAGATGGAGACTATGATATACCAGTCAGAAAATTTACTGTTACATTTAGAGATGAAAATGGAGAAGAGTTAAAGACTAAGAAAGTTACGGATGGAGATACAGTAAAAATGTATGAACCTGATGATGATAGTGATGAGGATAGAGAGTTTATTGAATGGAATACAAAGAGAGATGGATCTGGAAAGAGCTATGAAGATGATGATAAAGTAAAAGTTACAAAAGATTTGACTTTATATGCTGTATGGTCAGAAGTTGAAGAAAAAATTGAAGTCAGCAATATTTCTATTAGTGGTGATTCAGAAGTTGAAGCAGGTAAATCAATTCAATTAACAGCAGATGTTAAACCAAGTGATGCAACTAACTCAAAGGTTAAATGGAGCATAGTATCTTCTGGTGCAGCTGATGAGGGTAAAGCAACAATTGATAAGAATGGTGTATTAACAGGAATTCATCCAGGAAAGATAGTTGTAAAAGCTGAAGCAGAAGATAAATCAAAAGTAAGTGTAACTAAAGAATTTAAGGTTGTTGAAGCTAAGACACTTATTACTGGAATTACTATTTCATCAGATTCAAATGCAATAACTGAAGATGGAGGAATTTTGAAGTTACATGCAGCAATATCTCCTGAATCAGCAAGTACTAAGGATCTTCATTGGAAGATAATTGAGGGTGCAGAATGTGCAGATATAAATAATAATGGTGAATTAAGAGCTATAAAGGATGGAAAAGTTAAGGTACAGGCATCAGCAAAAGATGGTTCTGGAATAAGTAGTAATACTTTAGAAATAACAATTTCAGGACAAAGTGTAAAGGCTGCTAAGATTATAGTTTCTGGACAAGGAAATAAGAAGAAGATTTCAGCAGGCAGCACCCTTGTTATGAGAGCTAGAGTTATTCCTGATAATGTTAGTGATTCAAATACAGATGTAGTTTGGGAAGCTAAATATACAACTGGAGTTAATGCTGGAAAATCAGTTGAAATTACTTCAATCAGTGAAGATGAAGCAATGAATGGAACTATAGCGGATGATCATAATGATGCGCATAAGTACAAATATGCGCGATTAAAAGCAGATTATAAGGGCAAAATTGAAGTTACTGCTAGAAGCAAAAAAGATAATAGTATAGTTGGGAAGACTACTATCACAGCTGTTAAGGATGCTGAAAATATATCTATAACTGCAACAGATAGTGAAGGAAATTTAACTAATGAATTAAAGGAAAACAATGGAAAACTTTCGTTGAGAGCATTATTTACAAAAGCTGATGGTTCAAACAGTATTGATACTGAAACAGATACAACTTCTGTTAAATGGGGAATAGAAGATATTACAAATGGATCACATTTAACTAGTGGAAGTGCAGTTACTGCAACATCATGTGATAAAGCATATATAACTACGTCAGCTAAATCAGCAGTATTAACTGCAGTTAAGGATGGAAAAGTAAGAATTTATGCAATGGCAGATGATGAAACTAAAGTAGTTGGATATATTGATGTAGAGATTTCAGGACAGATTGTCAGAGCTACAGGATTGACATTAGAAACTACTAATGGATCTATAACATCTCCAATTAGTATTAAAAAAGATGAGGAAATATCTATTATTGCAAAAGTAGATGATAAAGCTACTAATAAAAAAGTATCATGGGTAGTTTTAGGTGATATTGATAGCATTGATTATGATATAGAGCCATATGATGAAGAAAAGAAGGAAAATAAGATAACTATTAAAGCTAAAAAGAACCTTACAAGAGAAACTTCAGTAATTACTGTAAAGGCATTTGTAGATGATATAGTTAAAGAATGTAATATAAATGTTATTGATAATGTTAAGGGAATTGTATTTAACTATGACCATGAAAGCAGAAATATTATAGAAGGACAAACTATAAATATAAGTGCAGTTTTATATCCAACACATATGAGTGGAAAGAATATTGAATGGAGTGTTGAAGGTGGAGAGATGTTTGCAGAAGGAGCAGCTTCATACCATGATAATGTTTCTACTCAGAAATTTGTAGCTGACAGAGCAGGAAGGGTAAAAATTAAAGCAGAACACTTTGGAGGATATTCATCAACAACAGAAGATATAACAATATTGCATAGAATGACAGGATTAAGTATAGAATCAGATGAAAGTTCTGTAGGATTAAGAAAGAATTCTAGCAAAACAGTACAATTAAGGGCTATAGTAAGAAATTCAGAGTACAATGATGAAAACAGTAATGCAAATGCAAATGGAATTTATAATGAATTTATAGAGTGGTCTGCAGTATCTGATAATTCAAATGTAACTGCAGCAATTGACCATAATACTGGAAGGCTTACAGTAACAAGATCAGATCAGGAATCATCTGGAAGTGCAAATATAACTATAAAAGCAGTATCTAAATCAAGT
>JBJEJM010000207.1:9087-13635 GCA_051878075.1 Clostridium sp.
GGGGCAGCTTGGATAAATAATTACTATGGCGGATGGGCATATAATGAAGGAAATTATTTAGCTACTGGCTGGAGAAATATAAGTGGAACATGGTATTATTTTAATTCTTATGGATTAATGCAGACTGGATGGTTAAATGATGGAGGAACATGGTATTATCTAGATAAATCTGGTGCAATGCAGACTGGAGTAATTCAGGTAGAAGGTAAAATATATTTATTAGGACCTAACGGTGGAATGCAGACAGGACCAGCAATAGTAAATGGAGTTATGTATTATTTTGGAGCTGATGGAGCATGTATTGGAGATTCTGTACCAACACCATTAAAAGGCTATGATTATTATGGAAATCCAGTACAGCCATATGTTCCAAGCCAGATTTCAAATCCTAATGCTTCAATGGATAGTGTAATTCCAAGAGAACCAGGGGACATTGCAAAGACAGAATATAGAATCTACTATAGAGATGATGATGGAGAAGATATAATTACAAAGAAAATTGAATGCGACATAAATAGTACTAATGCTTATGTAACATTATATGAACCAGAAAAATCAGGTTATGAATTTATTGAATGGAATACTAAGAAAAACGGAAATGGTACAAGTTATGATGCAGGAGACAGAATAAAGCTGACTAAAGATTTAACACTATATGCTCAATGGGATGAAATTGATGATGAAGATGATGATGAAGATGATGATATTAAAGTTACCAGCATAAAGGTACAAGCTATTGGGTCAACTTCTATTACACCAACTGTAGTAGTAGGGGATAAATTGCAGCTTACTAGAAAAATATCTCCAAGCAATGCTACAAATACAAAAGTTACATGGACAGTTAAGAATAAAGTCAATAATACAAATGGAAGAGCTGAAATAGATTCATCTGGATTGTTAACAGCTTTAGAAGCAGGAACTGTAACAGTAAGGGTAACTGCAAATGATGGATCAAATGTATTTAAAGATATAAATGTAATTATCGAAAAATAAAAGGAAAAGGGGGGATACCCCTTTTTTCTTTTACACTTATAATATTTTAAAACATTATAAGTATAAGTGTGTATATTAATTAAAATTTTTAGATGCAATTGTTCTTAACTTTTAAGTGATTAAGTAATATGTTATAATAATTGAGTTAAAATGATGTAAAGTAAATTTAATAAATATATAAAATAATGGAGGTAAAAGCTGTGGCTGCTTATATAAAGGAAATAGAAAAAAGAAGAACCTTTGCAATTATATCTCACCCTGATGCTGGTAAGACTACATTAACAGAAAAGTTCTTGTTATATGGAGGTGCCATCAGACTTGCAGGTTCTGTTAAAGCAAGAAAGGCATCTAAGCATGCAGTTTCTGACTGGATGGAAATTGAAAAGCAGAGGGGTATTTCTGTTACTTCTTCTGTTATGCAGTTTAATTACAATGATCACTGCATCAATATATTAGATACTCCTGGTCACCAGGATTTCTCAGAAGATACATATAGAACTCTTATGGCTGCAGATTCAGCTGTTATGGTTGTAGATGCTGCGAAAGGTATAGAGGATCAGACAAGAAAGTTATTCCAGGTTGCATCACTTAGAGAAATGCCTATTTTTACATTTGTAAATAAGATGGATAGAGAAGCAAGAGATCCATTTGAATTACTTGATGACATTGAAAATGAGTTAGGCATAAAAACTTATCCAATGAACTGGCCAATTGGTTCAGGTAAAGATTTTAAAGGTGTTTATGAAAGAGACAATAATAGAATAATAGCTTTCAATGGAGGAAATCATGGTCAAAATGAAGTTGAAGCTATTGAAGGTTCACCAGATGATCCTAAATTTAGAGAAATTTTAGGTGAAGCTCTTCATGATAAGCTAATGGAAGATATTGAACTTCTTGATATTGCAGGAGATGAACTTGATTTAGAAGCTGTTAGAAATGGAGAATTAACACCAGTATTCTTTGGTTCAGCTTTAACTAATTTTGGTGTTGAACCATTTCTTGAGCATTTCCTTGAAATGACCACAGCTCCGCTTGCAAGACATTCAACTATTGGTGATATTGATCCATTTGATGATAAGTTCTCTGCATTTGTATTTAAAATACAAGCAAATATGAATAAGGCACATAGAGACAGAATTGCATTTATGAGAATTTGTTCTGGTAAATTTAATAAAGGTGAAGATGTATATCATATGCAGGGTGGAAAGAAAATAAAACTTGCTCAGCCACAACAATTTATGGCACAAGATAGAGAAATTGTTGAAGAAGCATATGCAGGAGATATTATTGGTGTATTTGATCCAGGTATATTCTCAATTGGTGATACATTATGCTCGCCATCAAAGAAATTTAAATTTGAAGGAATTCCAACATTTGCGCCTGAACATTTTGCCAGAGTAAGACCAGTAGATACAATGAAGAGAAAACAGTTTGTAAAGGGATGTACTCAAATAGCACAAGAAGGAGCAATTCAGGTATTTAAAGAAATCCATATTGGAATGGAAGAAATAATAGTTGGTGTTGTTGGTGTTCTTCAATTTGAAGTATTAGAGTATAGATTAAAGAGCGAATATAATGTTGATATTAAAATGGATAGACTTGATTATAGATATGTAAGATGGATTGAAGACCAAAGCATAGATATGGATTCATTAAACTTAACTTCAGATACTAAAAAAGTTAAGGATATGAAAGATAGAAATCTTCTTATATTCCAAAATGACTGGGGTATAAGCTGGGCATTAGATCATAATAAGGGTCTTGTATTATCAGCAGTTGGTAAAAATGATGATTAAAATATAAAATGTATTAATTTAGAATTTAAGATATATGATAAATTTCTTCAATATTTTTAGATTTTCAGAAGATTTTGATTTAGATATCTTAGATTCTAAATTTTTTTATATTTATTCTTTAACCAGATGTCATTTTTTGTTACAATGATTGATGAGGGGAGGAAGGAACGTTTTGAATATTAAAAGAATGCTTGTTATGTATATAATAGTATTTACAATGATTTTGGGTTTTGCTCCAACTTTAAATGCGCAGGCAACAACTAAAGATTTTAATATAATTTCTAATACTGAGGTTACTGCTGAACAAGCTAAACAATGGGCAAAATCTAAAGGTGCAACAGAGACTTTTGCTGAATTGTCCAAGCTATATTGGAAATATGCTGATGATAGTGGTGTAAATCCAGGAATAGCATATGTTCAGGCTGCAAAAGAAACAGGTTATGGAAAATTTGGCGGAGTTTTAGATGAAAGTTATAAGAATCCATGTGGTATGAAGACTGCATCTGGTGGAGGAGATTATGACAAAAATGCTCATCAAAAATTCAATTCATGGGACGAAGGTGTACAAGCTCATTTAGATCACTTGGCGCTGTATGCAGGAGCTGATGGATATCCTAAGAGCAATACTTATGATCCAAGACATTTTGTAACTATTAAAGGAAAAGCAACAACAACTAATTCTCTTGGTGGGAGATGGGCTCCAAGTGCTGTTTATGGTGAAGAAGTTGGAAAGCTTTATATGAATTTACTTGATTATTCAGGTGTTTCTTATGATAAAAATGATAGCGAAGATGATTTGTGGGATGATGAAGATACATCATCAAATCCAAATCCAGGAACTGTAGAAAATAAACCTAAAGATTTAGATATTGGAACAGTTATTGAATTTAAAAATGTGGAAACTGATAGTTCAGAAGAAAAAGACAGCACACCAGATATAACTTCAACAATTGGTTGGAAACAAGATGATGGAAAATGGTATTACTATAAATCGGACGAATCGAAAGTTTTTGGCTGGATAAAAATTGATGGTAAGTGGTATTATCTTGACGATGATGATGGAAGTATGGCTACAGGATGGTTACATAAAAACAACATATGGCACTATTTAGAAGAAAGTGGTGCAATGGTAACAGGATGGAAGTCCATTAATAATAAGTGGTATTTCTTTAATAAAAATGGAGAGATGTTAACTGGAATTCAACGTGATGGTAATAATATGTACTATTTAAATGATTCTGGAGAAATGATTAATCAGCAAGGATGGCAGAAAGTTCAAGATAAATGGATCTATGTTGAAAATAGTGGAAAACTTAAATTAGGATGGTTTAAGGATGATAATGAAAGCTGGTATTACCTTCAAGGTGATGGAAGCATGGTTACAGGAATTAAGAATATAGATGGAAAAGTATATTCTTTTTATGATAACGGAATTATGCAGACAGGATGGAAACAGGTTCATGAATCTTGGTATTACTTCTTAGATAGTGGAGAAATGGCAACTGGGTGGACTTATGTCGGTGACGATTGTTATTATCTATATGATAATGGAGCAATGGCAAAAGGATGGATTAATATTGGAGACTCATGGTATCTATTAAATTCAAGTGGAGCTATGCAGACAGGATGGGTTACATCAGGAGATGATATGTACTATCTTGATAAATCAACAGGAAGAATGCTTACTAATACAGTAGTTGATGGATATAAACTAGGTAATGATGGTAAGAGAAGAAATAAAGTTAATTCTTCTGATTCA
>JBJEJM010000207.1:13735-18841 GCA_051878075.1 Clostridium sp.
TGGAAAGATTATCTTTGTTGATGCTGGACATGATTATGGAAAAGATAGTGGTGCTGTTGCTACTATTAATGGTATTACTTATAGTGAAACAGAACTTAATATTCAGGTAGCAGATAAACTTAAGACATCACTTGAAAATAGAGGATATACAGTTATAATGACAAGAAATCTTGGTGAAACACCAAAATTCTCATCATTGACAGAAAGTCTTTCTTATAGAGTGGATAAGGCTAACAGTGCAAATGCTGATTTATTTATAAGTATACATCATAATTCAGCAGGAGAAACAGCAAAAGGTATAGAAACACTCTATAGTGAAGTGTCACAAGATAGTGAATTTGGTGGAAATTATGATAGTACTAGAATAGCTAAAAGTAAAAGTCTTGCAACAGAGATAAATAATAATATTGCTGACAGTCTTAATTTAACAAATAGAGGTGGAAAATCTCAAAACTTATATGTGTGCAGAAATACTAATATGCCAGCGGTATTAGTTGAAGTTGGATTTATTACTAATGCAGAAGAAGCCAAGAGATGTGCTGATTCTATGAGTCAGCAGAGAGTAGCTGAAGCAATAGCACAGGTTGTAGCAAAATATTATTAAATAATAAAATACTTGTTTTATCTATATTTAATGGATAAAACAAGTATTTTTTTGTCCATCTATAATATATGTAATTAATGTAAAATGAAGTGATTTTTTTAATAAAAATATAAATAATAAGAAAAATATGAATAAAATTTAAAAAAATATTGTCAAAAAAGTGTACAACGTACCCAAAATAGATGTTATACTGGTATAGTATATGGTAGCAGTTAGACATATTATATGCTACAAACAATAATATATAGTTGATGGGGGGAGAACTATTTTGAAAATTAGAGAAAGATTGGCTTCATTTTTACTTGTTGTATTAGTTGCTTTTTCTTTTGTACCTTCAATTAAAGTAAATGCAGCTGTAATATCAGACATTAACATAATATCTGATACAAAAGTAACAGTAGAACAAGCAAAAAAATGGGCTAAATCTAAGGGAGCGACAGAAACTTTCATAAATTTAGCTGAATTATATTTTAAATATGCTAAGACATGTGGTAATGTCAATCCTGGAGTTGCTTATGTTCAAGCGGCAAAAGAAACTGGGTATGGTAAATTTGGAGGAGTCCTTGATGAAAGCTATCATAATCCGTGTGGATTAAAGACAAGTAGTGGTGGAGGAGACAAAGATCCAAATGCACACCAAAGATTTAATTCATGGGATGAGGGAGTACAGGCGCATCTTGATCACTTGGCCCTTTATGCAGGAGCTGCAGGATATCCTAAAAGCAATACCTATGATCCAAGGCATTTTGTAACTATTAAGGGTAATGCACCAACTGTTAATTCATTAGGGGGAAAGTGGGCTCCTAGTTCTACATATGGAGAAGAAATAAACACTTTATACAGAAATTTATTGGATTCAGCAGGAGTAACAATTGGTTCAGAAGAAATTAAAGATGGAAATGGGTCAGATACGAGCACACCAAGTAATCCAAATAATAGTGGAAATGTAGTAGTTACACCTCCAGAAGATACAGTTGCTCCTCAGGCACCACCTGTAAATAATCCAATAGAAATTAAAGTTGATAAAACAACTAATATTTCATCAAGTATAGGATGGAAAAGTGAAGGTGGATACTGGTATTATTACAGATCAAATGGAAGTAAGGCAACTGGATGGATAAAACCAGATGAAAACTGGTATTATATGTATAGTAATGGAGCAATGGCTACAGGATGGCTTCAATTAGGTTCCACTTGGTATTATTTAAATCCAGTATCTGATGGAACAGCAGGTGCTATGAAATATGGATGGCAGAAAATTGATGGGAAATGGTATTATTTCCAAGGTGATGGAAGTATGGTTAAAGGATTTAACTCTATTAATGGAAAAACATATTTCCTTGATGCAAGTGGAGCAATGAGAATAAACTGGTTCAAAATAAGTGATCAATGGTATTATTTTGATAACAGTGGAGCAATGGTTACTGGATGGATAAAACCAGATGGAAACTGGTACTATTTATTCTCAAATGGAATAATGGCAACTGGAATGACTGCAATTAATGGCAAGTGGTATCACTTACAATCAAGTGGAGTAATGTCTACAGGATGGGTTCAAAATAATGGAGATTATTATTATTTTGATCCAGTATCAGGTGCAATGGTATCTAATACAGTTATTGATGGATGGGAAATTGGACCAGATGGAAAAAGAGGAAATAAGGTAAGTGGAGGAAATTCTAAGCTTATAGTAGTTGATGCAGGACATAATTTTGGTGGAGATGATGGTGCATATGCAACTCATAATGGTATTCAATATTCTGAAAGAGATTTAAATATGCAGATAGCATTAAAACTTAAGTCTAAGCTTGAAGCATATGGATATCAAGTAGTTATGACGAGAGAAGAATCTGATAGAGAAACTGCATCAGTTTCTGAGAGCTTATCAAAGAGAGTGAATCTTGCAAATAATTTAAATGCAGATTTATTTGTAAGTCTTCATCATAATTCAGCTGGTTCATCATCAGCAAATGGAGTAGAAACTTATTATAGTGATAGAGCTCAGGATTCAAGTTTTGGTGGAGCTTATGATTCAAAAAAGATTTCTACAAGTAAAAATCTAGCATCAAAAATTAATAATGCTATTGTAAGCAAAACAGGGCAATATAATAGAGGTGCAAAAGAAGCAAGTCTTTATGTATGTAGAAATACAAAGATGCCATCAGTTTTAATTGAATTAGGATTTATATCTAATCCAAATGAGGCAGTAAAATGTGCAAGTTCAAGTAATCAGGATCTTGCAGCAACAGCTATAGCAGAAGCAATTGCAGCTGCATTATAAATTTGTTTTTATATTATAATTTGAGGAGAGTTGTGTCATAAGATACAGCTCTTTTAATATATTTTGAAATTAAATAATTTTCTTATATAATGTATGTTGAAAGAGGTGAAAAATATGAATTGGTTGAATAGATTCAGAGTCTGGGCTGGGAAAGTTATGTATGGAAGATATGGTGTTGATGAATTATCAATGGTGTTGATAGTTATGTCTCTTATAATAATGGTTATATCAGGCTGGCTTCCTGGATTATTAAAATTATTTTCATTAATTGCATATATTCCTATGGCTATTTATATATTTAGAACATTTTCGAAAAATATTTTTAAGAGACAAACAGAATATTATAGATATCTATCATTCAAGAAGTCTGTACTTTCAAAATACAAAAAATATGAAAGAAGAATTAAGGATTCAAAAACTCATAAATATTTTAAGTGTCCAAATTGCCATCAAGAGTTAAGAGTTCCTAGAGGAAATGGTAAAATAACAATAAAGTGCCCTAAGTGTCATACTTCTTTTAAGGGAAAATCTTAATAGTGTATAAATTATATATTTTTAGATAAAACTGCTGGTAAATTATTAGCAGTTTTTTTATTTTTAAGAGAGTTTATGTAATATATTTTAAATTTTAATCTGTATATGTTGAATAAGTACCTTTTTTTATAAAATAATTTGTAATATATATATGTTGAGAATTTTATTAAATCTATTTAAATTGTTAGAGACTATAGGGTATGTATTAAAGAAAATAATAAATTAATCGATATTTAACCTATAAGTAAAATTTAAAAAGAATTAATATTATCACTTAATATGGTAGAAATAGGAGGGAAAGAATAATGAATAATTTAGGAAAAAGGTTTATGGCATTATTTATTGCTTTTGTCAGTATAATTTCATATTTACCATTACAATTGATAATGAATGAACAAGCTGTAAATGCTGCTACAATCTATAATATTCCTGAACAGTATTTAAAAGTACAAGTTAATGACAGTAGTAAAAAAACTCTGCCAGAAGCTGTAGATGAACTAGATGGTTATCCATACTTTGATAGTAGTCAAGGGGGATCATATTTTGATATAACCATAAAGAACTATACTGAAGATATAGATAAAAAACTTGAGAATATTAAGAACAATGCTACAGATAATATAGAAGGTGAAATTACTTCTATAACAGGGCTTGATATAGTAGTAACTTCTCTTAATAATATTGATCTTACTAAGCCTTCTGGAAATATGGCATTACAGGAGTTAGGCATAACAATTAAAGATACGCCTACAAATACCATATCTGGAAGAGGTGGGGTAAGAATAGAAAATCCACCTTTAGGTGTAGATAAAGTTCAATATCGTATTGAAGGAACTGTAACTAGAACAAAGTATAAAGTTACTGTTGCAGATAATGGAAGAAAAGCAGTTGAACGTATAAGTGATACAATTGATAGTGAAAAATATATAGCTAAAAATGAAGAAAATATAATTATTAATAATGGTACAGATTTTGTTGGAAATAATGTTGAACTTACATTTGAACAATATATTGGTACTGGTAATACATCAGAAACAAATCTTGATGCATTTTTAGATAGTGAAAACAGCAAGTATAACAATAAAGCACCATTTTTATATACAGCAGAAGCAGAATCGGATGAAAAGGTAAAACTAAGATATACTTGGGGAGTACCTGATTCATTAAGTGCCTTATATTATAAAATGAGATTTAAAGGTGTAGAATTAGGACATAGTGATACCATTGTTTATGTAAATGGTGAAAAAGGTAATGCAACTAATACTTCAAATGATACTATAAAAGGATATCTAGGAAGCATTAGCAGTAAAGATCAATTCGTAGTAATTAAGATAAATGGTACTGAAAATAATACAAGCATGACTAAGTTATATTCAGCAGAATTGAGATATAGTCAGAAAAATAGAGAAAATGATTATAGTATACAGGAAGCTGGAATATATAAAGCAGATTATGCTGAAGATCCAGAAGTTAAGGCATACATAGGAAAGAGATTTACTGAGAAGATAGTTAAGGATGAAGAAGGAAATGTCTATAGTGAATATAAAGGAACTATAACAATTGACCCTAAAGCCAGAATGATAAATCTGACACCTAAGTTAGTAAGAAATGGCAGTACAATAAGATATGAACTTTGGAATAATTACACAAAAGATGGAATATCAAAATCAATTAAAGCTTATGAATT
>JBJEJM010000207.1:18941-25880 GCA_051878075.1 Clostridium sp.
ATTAAGTAATATTAAAGTAAAAGGACAGACATTATATAATTTAGATACTGATAAAAATGGATTTAATAGTGATTCTTATAATTATAAAGTTACAGTACCAAAGGACCAAGAAAGTGCTATTCTTACTGTAACAGCTGAAGATGACAATGTAAAATCAATATCAGCAGCTGTATCAGGTACAGATATAGCTTATGATCTTGTTTCAGGCGAACAAACAGAACTTATGCTTAATTCGTCAGGAATAACAGATTTTGAAATTACAGTTACTGCTCAGGATGGTAAATCTGTTAAGGTGTATAATCTTAGTATAATAAACAATACTAAGGGCGGAAGCTCTAAATTAAAGGATATTATATTAAGTGAAGGTGATTTTAAATTTGATCCAGACGATGATACAACTAAAGTACAGGTAGAACAGCATATAAATAAAATTTATGTAACACCTGTTGCAGAAGATCCTAAAGCAAAAATAACAGTTGATGGACAGAAGTATAAAGGAACTCCTATAAGTATAAGCCTTACAGGAAAGCAGATAACAGAAGTTGAAATTGAAGTTGAGTCTGAAGATGGAGAAAATACTACTACTTATTTATTAAAGATAAAAAGAACAAACAATATTGATGATAAGGAAGATGAAAATACTGGACTAACTGAAGATATATATTATGACTATGATAATGATTGCTGGGTTGATACTACTAAGTATGATGAATGGGGTACAATAAAAGGCAAAGTAATGTATTTTGATAAAAAAGGACGTCAGGTTAAAAGCAGATGGATACGTACAGACAACAAGTGGTACTATATAAATGAATCTGGATATAGGGCTACAGGATGGAAAGTTGATATAGAAACAGGCCAAAGATATTATATGGACAATGTTACTGGAGAAATGAAAATTGGATGGATGAACCTAAATGGATCATGGTATTATTTAGGAACTACAGGTATAATGCATACTGGATGGTTATGGTTAAATAATAACTGGTATTATTTCACTGAAAATGGTGAAATGATAGCAAATCAAACTATGCAGATAGATGGCAAGATTTATAGATTTGCAACTGACGGAAGAATATATTAGTAATATTAGAATTACAAAGCTAGTTAAAGCTGCAGTTTTATTTAAAATAAAAACTGCAGCTTTTATGCGTATTTAAAAGTATAAATTATAAGTCTGATGAACGTTGACTTTTGGAATAAATAGTAATATAATAAATATAGTTCAAAATTCGAACACGTAATTGCTAATGAATTTTAAGGAGAGGTTAAATTGTTAGAAGACAGATTAGAAATATTAAAAATACTAAATGAAAATTTTAATATTAATCAAAGAGAATTATCAAAAAGAGCAAATATGTCATTAGGAAAGGTTAATTCAATACTAAAAGAATTTACTGAAGATAATTTTATAGACAGAATAGTGAATAATAGAGGAATTTTATATAAAGTAACAGATAAAGGAATGAAGTTTTTAGAAAAGAATATTGCAAATGCAAAGAATACAAGATTAAAACTTCATGAAGAAGAAAAGAAAGTAGTTAAACAAGCTGTAATTCTAGCAGCAGGAAGAGCAGAACAGTTTGGAAAGCCGGTTGGTTTTCTAGAAATAGAAGACTTTAAGTTAATAGATAGAACATTAAGTATATTAAAGGAAAACGGAATTACAAAAATAGTTATTGTTACAGGATATAAAAGTGAATTATTTGAAGAATATTTCAAAAATAGTAAAAATATAAAACTTGTAAAAAGTGATATATATAAGTGGACAGGAACAATGCATTCCTTATCATTAGCAGATAAATATATTGATGATGATTTTTTATTAATAGAAAATGATCTAATATTTGAAAAGAGAGCAATTAAGGAATTGGCTGAAAGTCCAAATAGAGATTGTATATTATTTACTAATGAAAGTGGTTCAGGAGATGAAGCTTTTGTTGAAATAAGGGATAATCACTTATATAAAATGTCAAAAGATATCCACCAATTTAACAAAATAGATGGTGAAATGATAGGACTTACAAAAATTTCATATAAGCTTTATAAAATGATGCTTGATGAATTTAAAGGTAATGTAAATCCTTACTTGAATTATGAATATGTATTGCTGGATGTTGCCAGAGATTATAACATAGGATTTGTTAAGATAGATGATCTTTCATGGGGAGATGCTGATACAGAAAAAGAATATGAAAAAATTAAGAATTATCTTTATCCTACAATAAGAAGAAGAGAAATTAATTACGAAATTAATTATATAAAATCAATAGTAAGTAAAGCATTTAAGGTTGATAGTGATGAAGTTACAGAAGTATGTGCAGCAGGTGGAATGACTAATAAAAATTATAAGGTATGTGTAAAGGGAACTAGATATATACTAAGAGTTGCAGGTATAGGAACAGATAAAATGATAAATAGAAATACTGAAATGCTTAATTCTGCAATTGCTTCAGAAAAAGGATATAATGTAGAAGTTCCATACTTTAATTTAGAAACAGGAGTTAAGATTTCTAAATTTATAGAAAATGCTGAAACATTAACTCATAGAAGTATCAAAAAAGAGGAAAATTTAAAGCAGGTTACCAAAATACTAAGAGATCTACATAATTCTAAAGATTTCCGTATGGATAATGAATTTAATATGTTTAGAGAACTTGAAAAATATGAAGAAATTTTAAGAAAAGATGATGGGCAGTTCTTTGAGGATTATGAAGAGGTAAGAGAAAAAGTAATGGCTCTTGAAGATGAATTAAAAAAATGCAATAGAGTATTAGTACCATCACATAATGATTTAGTATCTGAAAATTTTGTTAAAGATGTTAATGGAAGAATTTATCTGATAGATTGGGAATACAGTGGACTTAATGATGATATGTGGGATTTAGCAGCACTTTCGTTAGAAAATGAATTTTCAGAAGATGATATTGAATTAATGTTTAGATTATATTTTAATGGTAAGGATGCAGATAAAGATTCACGAAGAAGATTATTAATCCATCAGATATGCCAGGATATGTTATGGGCTGTATGGACATTGATTAAAGAAGCCGAAGGTGATGACTTTGGTACTTATGGAATAGATAGATATAATAGGGCTAAGGAATATTTGAAGAAACTTTAAAATGCATTGAATCTAGCAGTAAAAATGTAATTAAAATAGAATGGAAATGGAGCAGAAATAATGAGAGCAATATTAATGGCAGCTGGTATGGGCACAAGGCTTAGACCATTGACTGAAAAAACACCAAAATCTTTAATAGAAGTTAATGGAGTTTCTTTGCTTGAAAGACAGATTATTAATTTAAGAGAAATTGGAGTAGAAGAAATTATAGTTGTAACTGGATATTTACATGAAGAATTTAATGATATAGTTAAAAAATATAACTTAATAAAGTTATATAATGATAAATATGATGTATATAATAATATTTATAGTTTATATGTGGCAAGGGATTATTTAAGGGATGCATTTGTAATTGATGCTGACAATTATTTTACACGAAACTTTTTATCTAAAACAAAGCCTGAAACATCTATTTATTATTCTGCATGCAAAGAAAATATAGCTTCAGAATGGATATTTAAATATACTGAATCAGGAAGAATTTATGGAATAGATATAGGTGATGAAAATTCAAAACCAAATTATATTATGTCAGGAGTATCTTATTGGACAGAAAAAGATGGCAGATTTATGGCTGAAAAAGTAAGGAAAGCTGTTGAAGAAGATAAAACGCTTGATATATATTGGGATAATGTTGCTGTTGATAATTATGATAATATGGAAGTATACATAGAAAAGATACAATCAAATGATATATTTGAAATAGATACAATTTCAGATTTAGAATATTTAAAGAGAAAACTTCATATAGATAAATAGATGTCAACAATTATTTACATTTAAAAAAAGGAATTCATGTGAATTCCTTTTTTGTTTGTTTAATATTAAATATTTAAAAAGTAATATTTTATTCAAATATTTTTAATAGGTATAACTTTATTTACAGAATCATTATTTTTTTCATCGATTTTATTTTTTACTAATTTTGAGTAAGGAAATTTAATTATATTATGAGATCTTATTGATGAAAAATCATTACATGTATATATTAAATTTAATATTTTTAATGATAAGAATACTAGGTTAAGATAGTTTTTACGTCTTATAATATCAATTTTAGAACTGTTATCATATGGTTTAAAGCAGAAATTTAAAATATTTTTTATTCCCCAGGATTTAAGACTTTTCTTTAATGTTTTATATGTAGATGGGAAAAGTGGAATATAGTTATCAGAAATAACTACAGCAATTTTCTGATTCATTGGAATATTTATTTTATTGGATTTCCAAATATGATTTAAATGTTTTAGAAGTAGTTTTAATTGTGGAGTTAATAGCTGTTTGTCAAAATTTGAACATGCAAAGATTATTAAATCAGAATCGCTTATAGAGCGAGCTATTTTATTGATAGTGAAATTATTATACTTAGTGCAGGATTTGTTCATAAATTGCTTATACAAAATATCTTCGTACAAAAAATATTCAGTTAGATTTATAGATAAATTTTTATGTAAGCTATCCAACAAAAAATGAGTATAATCATATAATGTGGAATCACAGCTTCCATATAGAATTATTACATTCATATAAATCATCCTTTCGCATAATAGGTTTCTTTAAAATTTAATATATGTTTTTCAACAGACTCATAATTTGTACGACTTATTTTATCCTTGTTGTGAAGAAGAAGAAAAATAGGAGAATAGAATTCAAGTGCCAAAATGTAAGGATCTTTATTTAACAGAATATTTTCATTTATAAGATATTTGAAGAACTTAGATTCGTATTCCAATATAGAGTTAATGAATATTTCTTGATATAGAGACGCAATAGTTGAATTTCTACATTGTTCAATAGAAAGCAATTTTCTAAATTTTAAGATTTTATGATCTTTAAAATAAAGTTTGATAATTTTCAAGCTATTATCCAAGAAATAAATATCAAATGAATCAACATTCGAATTTTTTTTTAAAACAAATGTATTTTGAGAACATAATGTCTTTTTTAAATTTGATATATATCTTATATTTATTTTTATTAATTCATCTAAAATATTTTGTTTACTTTCAAAGTGGTTATACAAAGAACTTGCCTTAATTCCAACTTTAGCAGCGATATCTCTTACAGTAACAGCATGATATCCATTTTCAGCAAAAAGATCTAAAGCAGAATTTAAAATCTTTTCCTTAGTATTCATTTTAAGTCTCCTAACCTGATAATTCAATAAATTAGTGCATAAATAATTATAAATTAAAATATAAGAAGTAAATTTACATATTAGAGTTTAAAAAAACACAAAATAACACCTAGTGTTTATTATTTTTTTCTTCAAACTAACAACTGTTAGTTTAATTATACACCAAAATTAGTAAAAAGTCCAATAAATTTACAATATTTTTGAGAAATATAGAACTTGAATTTACTTTAGATTTAAAGCAGTTTAAATTTGTATTAGCAGATTATAATTGGCAAGTGATGGAAAGATGAGGATAAACAAATTGACAATATATTTTATAAAATGTAAACTTGTATAAGATAAATTATAGAATAAATAAGTTAGAAGTATGGAGGCTAATTATAATGGCTAAATCTATGTCAAAAAATGCTATATTTAAAGCAATGCTAAATTTATTTAATATAATACTGCCTATTATAGTAATACCATTAGTAACAAGAGCTGTAGGACCTGAACTTTATGGATACATGAGTTATGGCGATTCGTTAACTGCATATTTCCTCATTTTTGCAAGTTTTGGAATATATCAATATGGACTTAGAGAAATAAGTAAAGTACGTGATGATGAAAAAAAATTAAGGCAGACGTTTACAAGTTTATGTTTATTTTCTTTTTTCACTAATATAGTTGTTTCAATAGCCTATATGACTTTTGTATGGGTGGCATATAGAGATAAACCATATATGTATACATGTATGATTATGGGATTTAATTTAGTATTCAATATGTTTTATGTAGAATGGGTTAATGAAGCATTAGAAAATTATGATTTTATAGCAATTAAAACTATGATTGTAAGAATAATATATTCTGCACTTATACTTTTATTTGTAAGGAATGAAGGTGATTTTCTATTTTATTTATATTTAGTTGTAGGATTTAATTTTATTAATAATATAATAAGTTTTATATATGTAAAGAAGAGAATACACTTTGATTTTTCAAATCTTGAATTTGCAAAACATATACGACCAATGCTATATGTTGTAATACTTTCTAATACAGGAGTACTTTATACTCAGCTTGATAAAATAATGATAAAAAGCAATGTAGGAACAACAGATGTAGGATATTATTACACAGCACAAAGAATAATGACAATAATAAATACATTGATGCTGACAGTAATTCAGGTTACAATGCCTAGATTATCAAATTATCTAGGAAATGAGTCAAAAGATGAATATTTAATATTATTAAAAAGAGTAATAAAGATATATTTCTTATTCCTTTTTCCAGCATCAATAGGATTATTATGTTTATCAAAAGAAGCTATTTTTATATTTGGTGGTACTGAATTCCTGCCAGCAGTTCCAGTAATGATTGTATTTTCTATATATATGCTTAGTATTGGAATAGAAAGTGTTATAGCAAATCAAATGATATATCTTCATGGAAAAGAAAGAGATGATGCAATTCTAATTCTTATTGGAGGTATAATAAATCTTATATTAAATGTTCTTCTTGTTATAACAGGAACTTTTTCAATGGTTACAGCAATAGGAACTACTCTAATATCTAATTTGATAGTTATTGTTTTAGAGTATAGAATGGTTAAAAAAGTAATTAAACTTGATATACATTTATTTGAATATGATAATATGAAATATCTTATTTATTCATTAGTATTTATACC
>JBJEJM010000207.1:25980-27333 GCA_051878075.1 Clostridium sp.
GTTGTAAAAAATGAAGAATATTATATAATATATTTATGGAAAAAATTAACAAATATGGAGGCTGAGATATGAAGACGAAATCATTCAGATATTTAGTACTTTTAATTTCTTTAGTATCAATTACATCGTATGGACAATATGGAATAGAAACGGTAAAAGCAGCAACTAGTGAAGAAATAGTAGATAATAATTCAACAGCCAGAGAAATGTATAATTTTAAAGTAGTCACAGGAGAAAAACTTACAAGTACAAATAAGGAAAATGTATTTACAGCAGATATTTTAAATAATAAAAATAATGTAAAAATACAATTTGATTTAATGACTGGTTATAATATAGATGATTACATTATAACCGGTGCAGATAATTCCATAGAAGGATCAATAATTAATACACAACCCTATACCCTAGAGGCTGATCTTAATGAGGGTGAAAATATAATCAAGATTGTAAACAAAAAAAGCAACAAAGAGATTTATAGATTTGATATTAATTATAAAAGAGTTCAGATAAATGGTTTAGAAAAGATTTTAACCATAGGAGATACAAATAAGATAGAGGCAATAGCAGATGAAGATGAATGTGATAATGTAATTTGGAGTTCTGGAGGAACAAATTCAATAATAGTAGACAAGGATGGTACTGTTACAGCAGTTGATTCTGGAATAGGTAATATAAGAGGAATTTTATATGATGACAAAAATGAAGAGATTATAGGAAGCATAGATGTTCAAATAAATATTTCAGAAGTGTCTAATTATACATGGATAAAAAAAGATGATAAATGGTATTATATTAATAATGATACTAAGGCTGTAAAAACTGGATGGATTAAATATGACTCACAATTATATTATTTAAATGATGATGGATCATTATATACAGGCTGGCTTAAGAAAGATAATAAGTCATATTATTTTAAAGATAATGGAGTATTAGCTAGAGGATGGTTTAAGGAAAATGGAACATGGTATTATGGAGAAGAAAGTGGAGCAGTAAAAAAAGGCTGGTTTAAAGATCATGGAAACTGGTATTATTTTGATGAGGATGGTAAAATGCAGACAAGTGACATAATTATTGATGGTCTGGAATTTAAATTTAATAAGCAGGGAGAATTACAATTAGGAGAAGAATGATTTAGCAGAAATTTATATGAAAATTAAATAATTTAAGCGTATTAATTTGAGAAAAATTATAAAATTCTATTAAAATAAATTCTCTTTTAATACGCTTTTTTTATATTAAAACTACATTTGGAGAAAATATTAGAAAAAGCAGCATGAATTATTTGTAAAATGTATTGAAATATACATAGAAGAGTGGTAATATAAATATGTTCATAAAATGAACTTA
>JBJEJM010000207.1:27433-30441 GCA_051878075.1 Clostridium sp.
GTATCAGCAGCAACTTGGGGACTTGATACTGTTTTAATGGCATTAATTCTTGCTAAAGCACCATTTTTATCAGATGAGGCAGTATTTTTAGCTCCATTTGTAAGTGCATTTTTTCATGATACTTTTTCAACAATATGGACGTTCTTGTATCTTGGAGCAAAAAGGCAGCTTGGAGAATTATTTAAAGCAATGAAAACTAAAAGTGCATTATTTGTTGTAATTGCAGCACTTATGGGTGGACCTGTTGGTATGACAGGATATTATTTGGCTATTAAGCTTATAGGACCATCTTATACAGCAATTATTTCATCACTATATCCAGCAGTTGGAGCAATTTTATCTTATTTTATATTAAAAGAAAAACTAAATAAAAAAGCATGGCTTGGTTTGATTTTTTTAATTATAGGTATTACAATTATCGGATATACATCAGGACAGAATGGTGTTAGTATAGTAGGGTTCTTATGTGCATTTCTTTGTGTAATAGGATGGGGAAGTGAATGTGTAATATCTGCTTATGGAATGAAAGGTGATGAAGTGAGTTCTGAATTTGCACTTCAAATAAGACAGCTTACATCAGCTGTAGTATATGCTGTTCTTATTATCCCAATCATAGGTGGAATAGGTTTTAGCTTTGAAGTTTTAAGAACAAGTGCAATATGGTGGATTGCAGCAACAGCATTGAGTGGAACAATATCATACTTATTTTATTACAATGCAATATATAGAATAGGGCCTACAAGAGCAATGGGATTAAATATAACATATGTTGTATGGTCACTTGTTTTTGATAGAGTAATAAATGGCACAGAAATAAGTATGATCACAATTGCAAGCAGTATTTTGGTTATTATTGGGGTTTATCTTGTGGCAAAACAGCCTGATTTAGAGGAAGATGGATGTAAAACTGAAATAGCAGATGCATAAAAATTAATATAAAACTTTAAACTTCGTATAATAATACTTTTATTATATGAAGTTTTTCTTTTAATAAAAAACACCATGTTTTAAAAAAAAACAAATAACTATTTAATTGTATATGTAACTGAATAGTTGTTTCTTATTTATTTAATCTTCAATTATGATATCCTATACATGTTGATGATAGAATTTATTATCTAAATATAGAATTGAGAAATTAAATTTAGAATTATAAATGTGTAGAATATTAATGTGATGGGGGAGTTTTTTTATGTTAAGAGAGTATGTAAGCAAGTTTCCAAAGGATTTTTTATGGGGTGGAGCTACAGCAGCAAATCAATTAGAAGGTGCTTATAGAGAAGGTGGAAAAGGTCTTAGTACATCAGATATACTTACTGGAGGTACTTATAAAACACCAAGAAGAATAACTCCAGAATTAGAAGAAGGAACATATTATCCAAGCCATGAAGCTATTGATTTTTATCACAGATATAAGGAAGATATAGCGTTATTTGCTGAAATGGGATTTAAGACTTTTAGAATGTCTATAAACTGGACGAGAATATTTCCAAATGGAGATGAATTGGAACCAAACGAAGAAGGATTAAAATTCTATGAGGATGTATTTAAAGAATTAAGGAAATATAATATAGAACCATTAGTTACAATATCACATTATGAATTTCCATATGGATTGACAAAAAAGTATGATGGAAAGGGATGGGCAGAAAGAGAAGTTATAGATTGTTATTTAAGATATTGCAAAGCAATATTTACAAGATATAAGGATTTAGTCAAGTATTGGCTTACATTTAACGAAATAAATATTATAGCAAGACCATTTGGTGCATTACTTGGAGGCGGCATTCTTATAGACAAGGAAGGTGGTCCATTAATTGGTGGAAAAGATAATATTCAAATGAGATTTCAAGCATTACACCATCAATTTGTAGCAAGTGCTAAAGCAGTTAAATTAGGACATGAAATAAATCCAGATTTCAAAATTGGGTGTATGATTGCATATGAAGCAGTTTATCCTTATACTTGCAATCCAGAAGATGTTTTATTAGCTCAAAGCAAGGAAGAAATAAGTAATTATTTATGCAGTGATGTTCAGGTAAGAGGAGAATATCCAAGTTTTGCTTCACGCTATTTTAAAGAAAATAATATAAAAATAAATATGGAAGATGGGGATTTAGATATATTAAAAGAAGGTACAGTAGATTATTATACTTTTAGTTATTATATGTCTAACTGTGTGAGTGCACATCCAGAAGATATAGAGCAGATTGGAGGAAATATGTCTTTAGGACTAAAAAATCCATATTTAAAAGCAAGTGACTGGGGCTGGCAGATTGATCCAATAGGACTTAGAACAGTACTTAATAAAATTTATTCAAGATATAATATTCCAATAATGGTTGTAGAAAATGGATTTGGAGCAGTGGATGAAATTGAAAGTGATGGATCAATAAATGATGATTATAGAATTGATTATTTAAGAGAACACATTAAACAAATGAAAGAAGCTGTTAAAGACGGAGTAGATTTAATAGGATATACTTCATGGGGATGTATAGATTTAGTAAGTGCAGGTACTGGCGAAATGAAGAAACGCTATGGATTTATATATGTGGATAAAAATAATGATGGTACAGGTACTTTGGATAGATATAAGAAAAAAAGTTTTTATTGGTATAAGAATGTTATACGAACTAACGGAGAAGAGCTTTGGTCAAATTAATTGAACGAGTTGGTTTGTGAAGGAAATAATAGCTATTATAAATGTAAAATGCAAATTAATATATATTCTATGAATTAAAATTTAGTGTATGTATAGGTGTAAGATATTAAGCTGTTTAATGTTTTACACCTAGAATTTTACAACATGATTAAGGAGAGGAATTCTAAATGATAAAATTAATAGCATCTGATATGGATGGAACTTTAATAGATACAAATCATAATATATCAGAAGAAAATTTAAAAGCAATAAAGGAAGCACAAAGAAATGGAATTAAATTTGCAATAGTAACTGGAAGAGCATATGATGATGTACGTCCAATAATTGAAAAATATGATTTGGA
>JBJEJM010000207.1:30541-32707 GCA_051878075.1 Clostridium sp.
CGTCCTATTGTTTCAATTATATATAAAACAGGAACTTGTGTTGTTATATCTGATAGTCCTATTTTTTCCTGAGTTATATAATAAGAAATATTTAAATCTGATATTTTTGAAAGAGTGCAGTTTTCACTATTTGTAATACTTATTATAGTACAGTTTTCTCTTTTAAAATTATTAATAAGGGTAATAACAGGGCTGGTTTCACCAGAAACAGATAATACTATTATTACACAATTTTCATATGTCTTATAATTTGTTGGAAAATATGGATCATCAATATATGTAGAAAATTTACCCATAGTTGAAAAAAATCTTGCTGCGTATTTGCACATTATTCCTGATGTTCCGGAGCCTACAAGTAAGACATTTGGAAAATCATATATTAAATCACAGACTGTTTCAATTTTTTCATTTAATTCATCTGTATTAAGTTTTTTAAAAAAATCAATAATCATAGTTTGATCATTATTAATTTTTTTGTTATTAAGGTTTTCCAAATGTATTTTTAGTTTTACTTTAAACTCTGAATACCCATTGCAGCCAAACTTTTTACAAAATCTAAGAATAGTTGTAGTTGATACATGGGTTTCATCAGCAAGTTCTCTTATTCTCATATATATTACTTTTTCAGTATTTTTTATTATATATCTATAAAGTATAAGCTCCAAATCATTTAAGCTTTTGATAATTTCAGTATTAAACATAATAAACCTCGTTTAGAAAATAATAAGAATCCTAAGTTAATTATATCATTAAACACTACTATATGTCTGTATTTGTAGATATGTGTTTAACAAGATAACATATTTCATCATCAGATAAATTATTAAGACTATATTTTACTTTTAATGGATTAAGGCTTTCTTTAATTATGTTATATAAAGAAAAGTTATCCTTTATAAAAGCATCTCTATTAGGATATAAAACTGTCTGTTCATTATTTTTTAATCTTCCAATTAAAAATGATAAATGAAGAGTAAGACCTACTAAAATATCTGGTGAAAAGTTTTTGTTTATTCTTTTCTGAAGTTCATTTAAAACAGATTGAATATCATTAGTAAGTTCTAGTCCTGCTATATTTGGAATATTTTCATTTACTACATTAGGAATATTTAACATAGTTGATTTTTCATCAATTAATTTCTGCATATCTTTTATTGCTGTTCCGTTTAGTGTTTCATACATAGAAAACTGTTTTATGTTTATATCATCTATATGAAAAGATGATACTACAAATAAAACCTGATTTTTTGAATCATAATTTAATATCATTTCCTTAAAACTGTCTTTGTTTTCACAGCTTAAACATAATATTTCAAATAAATTTGTATCAAATTTTAAATTAACAGATAAGAAATCACTTATAGCAGCAGCTCCTCCTTCACCAGTTAAACATGCTGTTATGATTAAAGTTTTATTTGTATCAATTGCTTTATTGTTAATATTTTTATGAACTTGCAAATAAGAATTTATCATTAGAACGTCATTATATATTTCATCTAATGATAAACCTAATAAAGCTTTTCTTGCTGCTTCAAGTACATGAAGAGTTGAAGCTAATGAAATTGTTTTGACATTAATATGTAATTCATTTTTTATTGTATCAGCTAATGTAAGTAGTGATCCCATATCTACAAGTAAAAGATATCCAGCAGAAGTTGGATTTTCATTTATAATAAGTCTTAAATGGTCTAGAACCTTTGATGGAGGAACATCAATAGGTGCATTTATTGGAAGAACATAATCTTCACCTAATAATTTGTTGGCAACATCCCCCATGGATGTAGCAGTAGATTCTCCATGAGCAATCAAGATTATTTTTACCTTATCTTTTGGTTTGTTTTTTAAACTTGTATCTGGGATTAAAAACAATGTTATATATCCAGCTTCATCTTCTGGAATTGTATCATAAATATATTCTGATATAATATCTCTAATTTCTAATGCAATAGAGAATTCTTTTGGATAAAGTGCTTTGATTTTATCTAAGTTAGGATTTTTTATTACTTTTTTACTGTGAATTCTATCTATCAAAGTATTAATATGAAGAGCAAAAGCTGTATAAAGATTATTATCAAACTGAATAGGAAGCCTGTCAGATACATAGTTTATAATCTTATCAAAGCATTCTAGAATATTAGGTTCTATTATAGATAGAAGATTTTTTTT
>JBJEJM010000207.1:32807-46342 GCA_051878075.1 Clostridium sp.
CCAAATAATTGTGAAGTTAATAATTGAGGATTATTACTGTAATCAGCACAGTTAAATACAATAAAGGGGGAATTTTCAGGCTTTACATTCATTTCTAAAGCATATTTATGCATTAAAGAAGCAAACATGGATTTACCAACACCGGTATTTCCGAGAATTAAACAATTCATACCTTTTGGAGGATATAAAATTGCAGCTTTGGCTTGTTCAATAGCACTTTTTAATGAAATATTATTTTCTGCTAGAAGATCAAGCTGTGATGTTACATTTTTTTTGTTATTAGGTAAAGAAAATAGTACAGGTCTTCCAGTTGTCTTGCACAATTTCCCTTCTTTGTATAAATCATTTAATTCATGACTTAAATTAGCTCTAGACATATTCAGTAAAGAAGCTAGAGTTTTTGTGTCTATTCCATCGGGGCAATTTAATTCAGTAATAGTCTTTAAAATTAAATCCTTTTTAGTCATTAGTTATCATCCTCCTTGTTGAGATACACAAAATTTAGTTTTCTTTAGAATAAAGTTCTTGACAATAAATGTATTTAAAAATATTATGTATAGTTTACTTAAAATAATATTAATAATACTTAAAATAGTGTTTATATATAGTTCAGTATAGTGAAATAATATCATAATGAAGATGATGTGGTCAAATATGGAACACTATAGTGTTTAAAGAAAAAATGTATATATAAAACAGTTTGGAGAAATTGTTCAAACACTAAGAAAACAATTTCAAACACTATTATTTTTTAAAAAATTATAATAAAAAATAAATTTTATAAATCAAGTTAAATAAAGGGTTTATAGTATATCAAGAAAAAAATAATATATAAATTTTCAAAAAAAGATTAGTGTTTGGCACGGAAGTTGCTATATATATTAGTGTAATGATAAATAATTAAAGTAAATATTAAACCAGAAGGCGAGGAACAATAAATGGAACAACTAGAAATGCAAATCATGAATATAATAATTAATGCTGGAGATTGTAAAAATCATGCTTATATGGCATTAAACAATGTTAAAGAAGGAAAGTATGATGAAGCTGATAAAGAAATGAAATTAGCAGATGAAGCATTAGCAAAAGCTCATGATGCACAAACTGAAATGTTACAAAAAGAAGCTGCAGGAGAAAAAGTTGATTTCTCAATTTTATTTGTACATGCTCAAGATCACTTAATGACAGCTATATCAGAAAAGAATTTAATAGAACAAATAATTGAATTAAGAAAAGTAGTAAATACTTTAATTAAATAAAAAAAAATCAAAAAAAATCCAAAGTAAATATTTACATTATAGTAATTAAGTATTATAATGATAATGTAATTGAAAGAAAAAGCAAGAAAAAACAATAATAGATGTTAATTCAAGGAGGAAATAGTTATGGTAAGAATTAAATTATTCTGTGCTTCAGGAATGTCAACAAGTGTTTTAGTTAATAAAATGAAAGATGCAGCTAAAGCAAAAGGTGTTGAAGCTGATATAGCAGCATTTCCAGAATCACAAATGGACAAGCATTTAGAAACTATGGATGTAGCATTACTTGGACCACAAGTT
Source organism: Clostridium sp. (assembly GCA_051878075.1). Taxonomy (GTDB): domain Bacteria; phylum Bacillota; class Clostridia; order Clostridiales; family Clostridiaceae; genus Clostridium. The sequence goes on from JBJEJM010000207.1 coordinate 34,367, forward strand.
GGTTATAGATTATCTAATGCAAAAGCACTTTGTGATCCAAAAGGAATTCCAGTAGAAGTTATACCAATGGTTGACTATGGAATGATGAATGGTGCTAAAGTTTTAGATTTAGCTTTAGGATTAATTAAAAAGTAATATTATTTATTTGATTTAGAGAATAATCTATAGGCAGAAAATATGTGGGCTTTGAAAGCAAACAAAATTTTTTTAGAAATTAAGAAGTAATTTAGGGAGAATAAAAACTCATGTATTTTCTCCAATAAAAAATTGTACAGGGTAATGTAAGATTTTGGGCAAATTTAACATAATAAAAGCTTAACTTAATATGAGATTTATCATATATATTAATAAAAATACTAGCAAGTTAAGTTTTTTTAATTTCAAATTGAATTTATCATAATTTGCCAAAATAATTAAACAGACTTTTATTGAAAACAATATCAATAAAAAACTTATATGAAAATGGTGTATAATAACAAATTTTATTTGTAATTATTCATATTATTTATTTTAATTAATATTAATTAAGGGGGAAAAATTATGTCAGTTACTAACATAATGAACGAAAAAGTAGTTCCTTTGGTAATGAAATTCGTTAATTTAAAAGCTGTACAGGCATTAAAAGATGGTATGTTATTTACATTACCATTAAACATTATTGGATCTATGTTTTTATTGATTGCACAATTTCCATTAAAATCATTTACCGATTTCTGTGCTAGTGTTTTTGGACCAAATTGGAATGATCCACTTTTTAAAGTTCAAAATAGCACAATGAACATAATGGCTTTAGTAGCAGTTATGGGTATGGCTTATGTTTATGCAAAAAATGAAGGGGTTGAACCTTTCTCAGCAGCGGTATTATCATTAAGTTCATTTTTAATTGTTACTAATGATTGGGTAGAATTTACTCCAAAAGGATCAACTGAAGTTTTTCAAGTAAGTGGTGTACTTCCAAGAGACTGGCTTGGTGGTAAAGGTATGATTACTGCTATAATAGTAAGTTTAGTTGTTGCCTGGGCGTATTCATTAATGATTAAGAAAGATGTTAGAATCAAAATGCCAGAAGGTGTTCCAGATGGTGTTGTAAATGGATTCTCAGCTTTAGTACCAGCAGCTGTAATATTTATAAGTGCAGATATAGTTTATGGTATATTTAAATTTGGTTTCAATTCTTCACTTGTAGAAAGTATTTACAAATTCGTTCAACAACCATTACAATTAGCTACTGATTCAGCATTTGGTGCTGTATTAATCGCATTCTTCGTTCCATTCTTATGGTTCTTTGGAATTCATGGTGGTGTAACTGTTGGTGGTATGGTAGGTAGCTTATTAACACCTAATACTGCTGATAATGCAGCATTACAAGCAGCAGGAACTCTTGATCTTGCTCATGGTGCTCACATTATCACTCAACAATTCTACGATAACTTCGTTAATTTAGCAGGTAGTGGTCAAACTCTTGGTTTAACAATTGCAATGGTATTCTTAGCAAAATCTGCTCAATATAAGCAATTAGGAAAACTTGCAATAACACCAAACTTATTTAATATCAATGAACCAGTATTATTTGGTACTCCAATTGTATTAAATCCAATTATGGGTGTACCATTCGTACTAGCACCAGTTATTAATGCATTAATATTCTATTATTCAGTTTACTTTGGTATAGTTCCTCCAATGGGTGGACAATTACCACCTTGGACAGTTCCACCAGTACTTTCAGGTCTAATCATTGGTGGATGGAAATATGCTGTATTACAACTTGTTGTTATAATAGTTGGAGCATTACTTTACTTACCATTCTTTAAGAAAGCTGATGCTATGGCTTACGCAGATGAACTTGCAGCAGCAAAAGCTCATGAAGGTTCTGGAGTACAAGCTTAATATTTTGGAAGTTAAAGCTGGAATAAAAGTTTAAGACTGATAGATAATAATTAAAAAGGTTTCGATATTTATAGAAATAAATATCGGAGCTTTTTTATTTATAGATAATTGTAATATAATTATTTAAAAATTCAATTTCAGTAAATGAACAAAGTATTTTGAAAAAATAAATTGAAGTTTAATTAAATATTATGCTATTATGGAAATGATATTAAAATAATTTAAAAAATGGATGAACATATTGAAATGAACAGTGAACATTGATATTATAAATTTGTTCATAAAATGAACTAGAAAAATAGGAAATATAACAATTATATATAAGTTTAATTAATTAGTTGGAGGGGTAAATGATGAACAGATTCATAAAGAAAGTTTGCGCAGCAGGATTAATTTCTATAATGGCAGGAAGCATGATGGCATGTGGATCAAATAATGATGGTAAGACATCAGAAGCTGTAAAGAGTAGTGATGGAAAAGTTCAAATTGAATATTGGTATGGTCTTGGTGGAAAACTTGATGAAAATATGCAGAAGATAGTTAAAGAATTTAACGAATCGCAGGACAAATATGAAGTTAAGCCTATAGCTCAGGATGATTATGATACAACATATAAAAATTTACAAGCAGCAATTTCAGCTAAAAAGACACCAGCTCTTGCTTTGTTAGAGGCAGACAAGCAGTATACTTTAGGCTCAAAAGACTTATTAACTGATATAAATGAAATTGCAAGCAAAGATCCAGAATATAGCAAATATGATTATTTAGAAGCATTTATGGAACCAGGAGAACAGAATGGAAAATTATATGCTTTCCCTATATTTGGAACAACACAATTACTATATTATAATACAGCTGCATTTAAAGAAGCAGGTATAACTGAAGAATCTATAAAAACTTGGGATGGTTTAGCTAAAGCAGCAGCAAAGCTTGTTAAAAAAGATGGAGATGAAGTTTCTTTTTATGGATGGGAACCAATGAAAGGTCAAGATAATTTGATAGATGCAGCTTTAAGTAATGGTGGAAAAATATTAAGTGATGATAAAAAACAGGCATTGATTAATAGTGATGAATGGGTTGAAGTATGGGAATCATTTAGAAAATGGATACATGAAGATAAAATTATGAGAATTCATTCTGGTGGACAAGGCTGGCAGTATTGGAATGATACAGTTGCAGATGCTATGCAGCAGAAAACAGCAGGATATACAGGTTCAGCAGGAGATCAGGGAGATTTAGATTTTAATATATTATCTGCATGTGAACAGCCTGCATTTAAAGAAGGTAAAGAAGCAAAACCAATTGCAGAAACAAGATTTTTAGTAATACCTAAGTCAGTAAGTGATGAACAAAAGCAAGGTGCATATGAATTTATAAAATATTTTACAAGTCCTAAAGTAAATGCAGAGTGGTCTATAGCATCTGGATATATAGCAGTTAATAAGGAAAGCCCTAATGATGAAGCATTTAAAGAATATGTAAGTGATAAGCCATATGCATTAGTTCCAACATTACAAGCAAAACATGCTTCACCAGCATTCATAGATCCTACTGGAGGAAAAATAACAGATGCTCTTAAGATAGCAGCAGATAAGGTTGAAATAGAAAATGTTCCAGCTAAGGAAGCTTTAGATGAAGCACAAAAAACAGCACAAGAAGCTCTTGATAAATTAAATAAATAATGAAATAAAAGATTGAACTAACTACACATTAACCCAGAAAAAGATAAGATTATAATATGCTTGTTTTTTCTGGGTTAGATAAATATATGAGAGAAGGAGAAGTAATAGTGGTTAATGAAAAGAGAGAGTTTAGCAGAAAAAAATTAAAAAATTCAATGAGAGTTTTAATATTTATATTACCAGCATTAATTCCCCTTGGAGTCTTCTGGTTATTTCCAATGTGTGAATCTATATTTATGAGTTTCACAGACTGGGATTATATGAGTTCAAATTATAATATAGTAGGATTGGAAAATTATAAAAATATATTTACTGATAAAATGTTTTATGATGCTCTTAAAAATACCTTGGTGTTTACTGTAGGAACAATAATACCTACTATAGCAGGAGGTCTTTTTACAGCTATATTACTAAAAAATAAATTAGCAGGATCATCAATATATAAAGCAGTAATCTTTTCACCATGGATAACTCCTACTGTAGTAATTTCAATAGTATGGAGCTGGATATTTGAACCACAATATGGACTTGCTAATTACATACTTCAATTGCTTAATCTTCCTAAGAGTCAATGGCTTCAAAGTTCTGATACAGCAATGACAGCAGTTATATTAGTTACTATCTGGAAGGGTTTTGGATGGGCAATGATATTCTATCTGACTGCATTAGAAAAGGTTCCTAAAGAGTTATATGAAGCAGCTTCTGTTGATGGTGCAGGAAGGTGGCAGAAATTTAAAAGCATAACATTACCACTTATATCACCTACTACTTTTTTCTTAACAATAATTACAACTATTGATTCTCTTAAGGCATATGACCAGATTCAAGTTCTTACACAAGGTGGACCATCTGGAAGTACAAGAACTATTTTATATTTGTATTACCAGACTGCTTTTGAAAATTTCAATATTGGAGAAGCAACAGCAATAGCAGTTGTACTATTAATAATAGTAGGATGTCTTTCAAGTATTCAATTTATTGCATCTAAGAAATGGGTGCATTATTAAAAGTAATTGACTAAATGGGAGGAGTTATAATGAATATAGACATTAATAATAACATTGATGAATTAGAAACATCAAAACCATTAGACATAAATAAAAAAATAGATATTTCAAAGAAAAGTATAGGAACAACAGCTGGAAATTTAATCAGACATATATTATTGATATTCATAAGCATAATTACATTTTTCCCTTTTTTATGGATGGTATTTAGTGCGCTTAAATCAAAAGAGGAAATATTCACATTTCCCCCTAAAATATTTGCTTCTAATCCTAATTGGAGCATATTTGTTGATGTTTTTAAAGAAGCACCTTTTGGAACATATATGTTCAACAGCTTATCAGTTGCAACAATTGAAGTAGCATTTCAGACAATTAGTGCAGCAATGATTGCATATGCACTTACACAATTTAAATTTAGAGGAAAAAAGATTTTATTCACAATAGTAATGTGTACATATATGCTTCCATCAGCAGTTACATATGTACCATGTTATATTATACTTGGAAAAATGAATCTTCTTGATACTCTGACAGGACTTACAATAAGCAATCTTGTAAATGTGTTTGGAATATTTTTGATGAGACAGGCGTTTTTGCAGGTAGACAAAAGTTTTATAGAAGCAGCAAGACTTGATGGAGCTTCACATTTTAAGATTTTGTGGAAAATAATGTTCCCATTAACAAAGCCAACATTTATAACATTTATATTGATAAGTTTTGTTACTTATTATAATGAGTACATGTATCCATCATTAATAACAAAAAGTCCAGAAAAATTTCTTATTTCAGCAGGTATAAGGCAGTTTTTTATTCAAGATGGAGCTTATGGAACAAAGTGGCCTGAAATAATGGCAGCAAGCACAATTACAGTATTGCCATTATTAATATTATTTTTAATTGCTCAAAAATGGTTCATGAAGGGCGTTGGAGGAGCAACAGTTGATAAATAAAATTTATTAGAAATTGTAATATGTATAAATCTAAGAGTAAAGCATATTATTATTTTTACAGATTTATAAAAAAACTCTCTGTTTCAATCAGAGAGTTTTTTTGCATTAAATAAGGATATAAAATATGAAGCTGTAAATTTTAAAATTACTAATTGTCAAGTGAATAAACTCTTACATAGTCAACATACATTTTAGCAGGAAATTCAGTAGAGTCGTCAGGAGACTGAGGCCAGTTTCCACCTACTGCAACATTTAATAATAAGAAAAATGGCTTATGGAAAGCATCATTATTTTTAATATTTCTTTCAAGCTTAGGTATAATAATGTCTGATATATCAGCAGCACAATATTCTATATCATCTACATACCATCTTATATAATTTTTTGTCCATTCAATAGAATAAGTATGATAATCATCAAAGTTATCAATAACCATACCTGTTCCAAATGATTGTGGTCCATTATTATCCCAATGAAGAGTCCCCCATATTTTTGGATCATTGCTGACATGCTCCATGATATCTATTTCACCACAATATGGCCATGCATCATCTCCTGTAAAACTTTGACCTAACATCCAGAAAGCAGGCCATATTCCTTGTCCATATGGAATTTTTATTCGAGCTTCTATTCTTCCGTATGTAAATTCCTGAAGTCCTTTTGATTTTAAACGTGCTGAAGTATACTCAGAACCTTTATAATTTTCTTTTTTTGCTTCTATTATAAGATTTCCATCTTCAACTCTAGCATTATCTGTTCTGTCGGTATAATACTGTAATTCATTATTACCCCATCCATTATTGGATCCATTATTACCTTTACCTATATCATAAGTCCAATTTTCAGTATTAATTTCATTTCCGTCAAATTCATCACTCCATACAAGATTCCACTTATTAGAATTTTGAGAAACTGCAGAAGCTTGTATGCTTAATGGTGATAAAATAATACTACCACACAAAAGCAATGAAGATAATTTACATATAAGTGTATTTTTTATCAAATTTAGTCCTCCTTTTTAATTCTATTCTAGTTAAGTTAAATTATAGCATAAAATAAAGTATTTTTTAAATTTATAATTAAAAATGAGAAATAAATATAAAAAATGTATGAGTTAATTATTTTATATTTCAAAGTATAGTTGATGAATTTAGGTTTTGATTTTTAATTAAAAGCAGGTTTTATGGTATAATAAATTCAGTTAACTATTAGTACTGAAATACTTGAAATTTACAAGTCGTATTTCTGATTAAAACTAAATGTGAAAGCGAGGAAATTTTATGGACTATAAGATTAGTGTAGTAGTTCCAGTATATAAAGTTCGTGATAGAATAATTAATACACTTAAATCTTTAAAGGATCAGACATTTAGAGAATTTGAAATATTATTTATAGATGATGGATCTCCAGATGACAGTAGTGATTTTGCAGATGATTATCTTAAAGATTCTCATGTTAAATATAAGATAATAAAGAAGAAAAATGGTGGTGTTAGTTCAGCAAGAAATCTAGGAATAGAAGAAGCAAGAGGAAAATATGTAATGTTTCTGGATTCTGATGATTATATAGATAAAGGTATGCTTGAAGATTTATATAATATAGCATCAAATGGAAATTACGACTGTGTATATTCAGCATATGTATTTGAAGATGATAAAGGGTCTGAAATAACAAATAACCTTAATGATTTAAATGAAGGTACAATGTCAGGCAAAGAAGCAGCACTTGGACTTATTTATGGTACAACATATACTCATATAATGGCTAATTTATTTAAACGTTCACTTCTGATGAAAAACCATATCAGATTTGATGAAAATAGAAAATTTGCAGAAGACATATCATTTATGGTAAAAGCATATGCAAATTCTAATAAAGTATATTCTATTAAAAAAATTTATGCTCATTATGTGAAGTGGGGAGAATCAGCTATGAATAATATAAATTTAAACTATTTAGATGTATATTATTCCAATATAGAAACTCTGCAATATATAAAAGAAAAGTTAAATGATAGAGAATTAGAAAAAGCAATGATTACAAGCAGAATTCCAGCAGCTATAGTAAATATATTCATAGGATTTGCTACAAAAAAGGAACTGCATGATCAAATGTATAAGTTTATTAATAATAAAGAAGTAAGAAAAAGCTTAGGAAAATATAAGATGTATAAAATGGAAAAGGATAGGTTGAAATATCTAATTCTAAGTAAGTGTATTTTGTATAAACCTAGTATTATAGAAAATTATTATGGAAAGAGATCATAAGTAATTTTGAAAATTACTTTATAAGTTTAGAAAGGAAAAGATAATGGTTAGTATAGAAGAAAAGTATAGTGCAAATGAATACGATGATGTAAGTTTAAGGGATGCTCAAATGCTTATGATTGACATATTAAAGGAAGTTCATAAGATATGTGAGAAGCATGGGCTTAAGTATTTTTTAGATGGTGGTACATTACTTGGAGCAGTAAGGCACAAGGGATTCATACCATGGGATGATGATATGGATATAGGAATGATTAGAGAAGACTATGAAAAGTTTTTGAAGATTGCAGCAGATGAACTTCCAGAATATTTATTTTTACAGACTTTTGAAACTGATGATAAATATGATATATATCAGGTTCCTTGTAAGATAAGATATAATGGCACAATTTTAATTGAAAAAATAATTGCAGAAAATCATGAAATGCATAATGGAATATACATAGATGTATTTCCTTATGACAGTCTTCCTAAGTATAATTTTTTATACAAAATTCAAAGAATGTTAAGTTATAATATATTAAAAAGTTTTGTAAGAATACGTGAGATTCCAGATAAATTATCATTTAAGAATAAACTTACATTCACTTTTTATAGAATAGTAAGAAAGATGTTTCCATACAAAAGAAGAAAGAAATTTTTTGATTTCTTATTGAAATGGAATGATATTAATTCTCCATATATGGCATATGGTTTAGATACAATATGGAGTGAATATGTATATAAAAAAGAAGATTACTTTGAACTTACCAAGTATGAATTTGAAGGAAATTATTTTTATGGACCTAAGAATTATGACCCTATCTTAACACGATTATATGGAGATTACATGACATTGCCTAAGGAAGAAGATAGAGAGTGGCATGCAAAAGTGATAAAAAAATTAAAAAATATTTAATTATGAGTTTGTGAAATTTTACTTAAGAAGTATTTAGAAATATTGCATATAGAAACTAATATTAGTATAATTCTTAAGTGGATGTTAAATAAATTTAAAAGGAGTGAATGAAGTGGCAAAAGTATCTATAATTACTCCTGTTTATAACGTAGAACCGTGCATTGCAAAGTGTGTAAAATCTGTTATCAATCAAACTTGTAGGGATTTTGAATTTTTACTTATAGATGATGGTTCAAAAGACAAAAGTATAAATATAGCTGAAAGTTTACTAAAAGATTCAGATATAAATTATAAAATTATCACACAAAAGAATTCAGGAGTAAGTGTAGCAAGAAATGAAGGCATAAAGCAAGCTTCTGGAGAGTATATAACTTTTTTAGATTCAGATGATTACATAGATTCTAGGTTTATAGAATTAATGACAAAGAAAGCTGAACTGACGAATTGTGATGTTGTTTTTTGCGATTACAGCGAAGTTGATGATGGTGGAAATGTATTGGTGAGAAATAGAACTAAGTATCTTAGTGATTTTATTACTGGAAGAGAAGCAGCTTTGAAGCAGCTGGCAGATGAAATTACGATAGGTATGAGAAGCGGAATCTACAAAACTTCTATAATAAGAGATAATAATATTTTTTTTGATACAAATAGAAAATATGGAGAAGATATGATTTTTATAGTCAAGACTTTACTTGAAGCCAATAAAGTTATTTCTGTTAATGAGGTTTTGGCGTTTTATGTTATTTGGAGTAATAGTGTAACTCAAAATGTATCATTGAAACATCTTGATTGTTATTATTCTTATGTGGATTTACTACAATATATAAGAAAGAAAGGAAATTTAAAAGAAATTGAGAAATTCCTTGTGGAGTATAAGATACCATATGCTATATCACATGTATTTTCAATTTTATCAAAAGATCAAAAGTTTCATGATGATCTTTTCAGATTTCTAGAAGATAAACAGGTAAAGGAAGCATTAAAGCATTATAAAATACAGAAATTTGATAAAAGTAATATTAGGTATTTTATTCAATGTGAAGGAATAAGATATTGCCCTAAATTATTGATAAAAGTTTTTAATAAATTAAGATAGAATTATTTCAAAGGTTTAAATTGCTTTATAGCAAAAATCTTTCCAGATTGGAGGAAAGCTGAAATGAAAAGATGGAAAACATTAATAATTATGATAATTGATATATTCATGGTGAATATGGCATATTTATTTTCTATTAATCTAGTAAGAGGTGATGAGGTTTTCAGAGAGATTGCTCAGATATATACACATGATGTTGTACCTTTGAGTCTTATTTATGTTGTATGCTTTTATTTATTTAAGATGTATGACAGTTTATGGCATCTTACTGGAACAGATGAATTTTTATTAGGCGTTGGTGGTAATATACTTGCAGGGGTATTATCTATTGCTTACACTAGAAGTCCATTAGGGTCTACAATACCATTAAATGTTATGGTAGTAGGTATACTTTTAAGTATATTTTTTGTATTAGGATATAGGATTCTTTATAGGGTATATAGAAGAACATTGTTGTATATACCATTTAAATATTCGGCAGATCAAAGAAGAGTAATGATAGTAGGGGCAGGGTCTGCTGGTACCATGATTATAAATGAAATGATGGCAAGAAGGGAACTTAAATATAATCCGATAGTTCTTATTGATGATGATAAGAGTAAACTTGGAAAAAGAATATCTGGAGTTAAAATTGAAGGAAACAGATATGATATTCCGTATATTGTTGGTGAACAGGAGATAGATTTAATTGTAATAGCAATACCATCTATTGATGCTAAAAACAAATCAGAAATTATTGAAATATGCAAAAATACTAATTGTAAACTGCAGATTATACCTGGAATGTATGAAATTCTTAGTGGAGAAGCAACAGTAAGCAGAATAAAAGATGTTGATGTTGAAGATTTACTTGGCAGGGATCCTATTCAGCTTGACAATAAGGGAATAGAGGACTATATAAAAGGAAAAACTATATTGGTTACTGGTGCTGGTGGTTCAATAGGTTCTGAATTATGCAGACAGATAGCAGTTTTTAGGCCTGAGAGACTTGTATTATTTGATATTTATGAAAATAGTGTTTATGATATTCAAAATGAACTTAAAGAAGATTTTCCAGACATGAATATGTCAGTTCTTATAGGTTCAATAAGAGATAGAAATAGGCTTCATGAAGTATTTACAAAATATAAGATTGATGTCGTATTCCATGCAGCAGCACATAAACACGTGCCATTAATGGAAGATAGTCCTAAGGAGGCAATTAAGAACAATGTTTTTGGTACATTGAATTTAGCATTAGAAGCAAGTGAAGCTAATGTATCAAGATTTGTTATGATTTCAACTGATAAGGCTGTAAACCCTACAAATATAATGGGGGCAACAAAGAGATTATGTGAAATGATTGTTCAAGCAATGGATAAACAATCAAAAACAGAATTTGTGGCAGTTAGATTCGGTAATGTACTTGGAAGTAATGGATCAGTAATACCATTATTCAAGAGACAAATTGCTCATGGTGGTCCAGTAACAGTAACACATAAAAAAATCATAAGATATTTCATGCTTATACCAGAAGCAGCACAACTTGTATTACAGGCTGGAGCATTTGCAAAAGGTGGCGAAATATTTGTTCTTGATATGGGAAAACCAGTTAAGATATATGATTTAGCATGTGATTTAATAAGACTTTCTGGATTAGAACCAAATAGAGATATAAAAATTGTATTTACTGGACTTAGACCAGGAGAAAAGCTTTATGAAGAACTTTTAATGAGTGAAGAAGGTCTTGAAGATACAGTTCATAAAAAGATTTATGTAGGAAAGCCGACTTTTGAAGATATGGATAAATTAACAATTAAACTTGAACAACTACATAAATTATTAGAGTTAGATGATATAGATGAAATTAAGCATCAGATGCAGATGATAGTTCCAACGTATCACTATAAAAATAAAGATGAAGTTGCTGCAGAAAATGCAGATAAGGAGTAATTATGTCTAGAGAGGAAAGAAATAAAAATATAGTTTTAGCAGCTATAATTATTATTGCAGCAATTATGGGGATAATGAATGGTAGTTATCTTGTGGCTGCAATGTATATTGCTACAGTAATAGGAGCAGCATTTCTTATTAAAGAAAAGGATGTATATAATACATTATATGCTGTACTTTTAGTATCAGTGATATATGATTATGTTTTATATGTACCTGGAATTCAATCAGTATATATGTTTCACATTGTTTTAGGT
>JBJEJM010000207.1:46442-49075 GCA_051878075.1 Clostridium sp.
ATTGATGGATTTTTAAGCAGTCTTCCACAATGGCAGATTAATACTATACAGGCAAGACCAATAGTATTTTCATATAATACAAACAACCTTAATGCTTCATTAGCATTACTTATTCCAATATGCTTATTTTCAATATATAAATTTGAATCAGTTATAGCAAAAATATGGTTTAGTATAGTATCAATAATAGCTTTTGCATTAGTAGTAATAACAACTTCAAGAACTGGATATATGGCATTTTTATTTATGGCTGGAATATTTCTTTTATATTCACTTATAAATATAAGAAGATTAGGAATAAAGCAGATGATATATCCATTAGTAATTACTATAGGAATGACTCTAGCATTTAATTTTGCACCATTAATGATGAATATTAAGCCGGTTGAAGGTGAAGAAATTCAGCATACAACAACACTCACAGGAAAGCTTCATGCACTTGAAAGTATGGTTGCAGGAGAAGAAACAAGTGAATATTCAACACTTAACAGGATGGCAATAATAAATGATGTACTTAAAGGAGTAATTTCTGAAAAAAGACTTCAAGGATTTGGAGTTGGAAATGTTGAACAATATATAAAGGAGCAAGGTAATTCTGGAAGCATTTATAGTCCGCATTGTTACCCAATTGAGATTCTTGGTGATTTTGGAGTGCCTGGGGTAGTATTGTTTGGAATATATTACTTATATTTATTAATATATAATTTTATATTAGCAATAAAGAAGAAAAGCACTATATGCTTTGCAATGGTTGCATCATTGATTGCTTTTGCACCAGCAAGTTTTGGACCTAGTTCTATAACATATGTATTTTCATATTGGATTATGATGGGTCTTGCAATAAGCTGTATTCAGGTTTATAAAGATGATTATAATGGATACAGACGAACTTCGGATATAAAAGAATATTCTCTTGTATAAAAAGAGCAAAAAATATATAGAAAGCATTTATTATTTCTTTGGAAATAATAAATGCTTTTTTATACAAAAAACTATTAAATAAATTAATTATTTGTAAATATATAGATAATAAGTGCGTGATGTAATTATATAATTATTATGAAAACATTAGAATAATAAATATAAGCAAAAAAAGTAATACAATATTTGACAAAAAAGTTTATTTATTGGTATAATAAGAAGAAGCAAAGACGCCTAATATTTAATAGGCGTTTTTTATTTAAAGGGGGCATAAGTATTATGAAAAGAAAAATTATCTGTTTAATGATGTCGATGATTTTGACAGGTTCACTATCATTTTCATTGACAGGATGTGATGGGAAAAATGTAGGTAATATTGGGAGCAAGGTGGAAACTGATTCAGATGGCCAAGGATTTAACAAAAAATATGATGAGAATTCTTTGGTAAGTCTAAGTGGTGAAAAAATAAATTTAAAAGATAATGATAAAGTTGTTATGTGTAAAACAAGTGGATTTGGATTTCTAAAATCATCAAAATGGGATGAGATTTCTAATCAAGATGGAATAGATGGATATTCCGAAGATCCAGAAGCATATTACATGATGTATATGCCAGAAGAACAAGCTAAAAAAATGAAGTCTATTGATAAGGCAACTATGTCTAAAGAAGAAATCAGTGCAATAAAGAAAGCAGCATATGCAAGTGAATTTTATGCTTTTGCTATATATAGAATAAATGAAGATGATGAGGAAACTGCAAAAGATGGAGAAGAATTAGTAAAAGACTTTAAAAACAATGAAAAGATAGGTGAAGTTGGAAAAGATACATTCTATTTTGCTTACAATGATACTGTTCCAGAAGAAGGATTTTCAGATTCTGATAAGGAAGACATTAAAAAGATGATTGATACAATTGAAGAAGTCAAAAAAAGTATAATGATTTTCCCACCAACAGATCCAATGGATGATTTTAAGGCATCTATGGAGGAATTTACAACAACTGATTTAGATGGAAATGAAGTTAATTCAGACATATTCAAGGATTATGATGTAACTATGGTAAATGTATGGGCTACATGGTGCAAATATTGTATAGAAGAAATGCCGGATTTAGAAAAAGTTTATGAAAATCTTCCTGATAAAACTAATATCATTTCAATATGTGAAGATGGAGATACTGAAGCAGACACAGCAAAAGAAGTTTTAGATAAAGCAGGAGTTAAATTTAAAGCTTTAAAATCATGTGATGAGATATCAGATAATGTATTGGAATATGTAAAAGGATATCCAACTACATTTTTTGTTGATAAGAATGGTAAAGTAATTGGTAAATTACAAATTGGTACACCAACTGACGGTGGTGATAATGCTGCAGCTTATAAGCAGTTGCTTGAAGAAGTACTTGAAGAACAGACAAAATAATTATAAAAAATAAGTTAAGCTATATTGTAAATAATAATTCCTATAAAGGGGTTATTATTTACGAAAATAATGTTAGGGGAAAGGCGTTGCATATGAAAATAGGAAGAACAGATTCAATTAGGTATATTATACTATCTGTTGCAATATTGTTTATTATTTTTGGAGTTATAAGAGGCGAAAATACAGAGGTATTAAAAAAAGCAACACATATCTGCCTTCAATGCATCGGTATAGGTTAAACAAATATGAAGAATTCTACAAAGAGAAGATTTATACAAGTTGCAGCAGCA
>JBJEJM010000208.1:0-2853 GCA_051878075.1 Clostridium sp.
GGAAATCTAATTATATTAGGCGAAATTCCAATAACTCTGTTTATTTCATTACGACATTCAATCATTTCTTTCATAAATGCATCGTCACTGCTATAAATTTTATTTATTTTGTGTGTATATGTATGAAGACCTATTCCATTTCCTTCATTATAAATTCTTTTTACCACATCTTCCTTTCCTTTAATTTGATTGCCAATTAAAAAGAATGTTGCATTTACTTCATTTTCTTTTAATACATCTAAAACTTTATTGGTTACTTTATAACTAGGTCCATCATCAAAAGTTAAATAAATAGTTTTATTATTTAAAGCAGCATTTTCATTGAATACGTTGTCAGATGAGGAATAAGTAGTATTTATGTTATATTTATATATAGTAAAAACAAAGAGTATACTTATGCCCAAAATTAAAATATATTTAGATTTATTTTTCAATTTATTTTCCTCCTTTGTAATTTGGTCTATTATTTAAAATATCTATTTATTTTTATTATTAACTACTTTACTTTTTTTATTTATAATAATTTTAGGCGTATACTAAATTCACATTCGTTATTCTTTATAAACTATATAAATAAGTCACTTTTACTTATTAAATAAATATAACATTCATACTACTAATAATAATCATTAATCTTTTTAATTTGTAAACTTCTTTTTATATTTTAGCACCTTAACACTTCTTTATTCTTTTATTTATATATGAATGTGCAATTTCTCTGACTTCTTCCATCTGTTTATTGGTTAATTCATTATCATATTTAAATTGTGTCAGCTTTTCAAAATATCCCTGTTCTTCTACTATTTTAATGCTTTCATCAAAATAAATTCCAAAAATATAAGCAACATGTGCCACTACATTATCTACAGCAGTTTTTTCTATTTTTCTGAGGATAGTTTCATTTCTTCTAAAGGATTCTAAAACAGCTTCAGTAACTGTAGAATTTAAAATTTCCCCTTCCTTAGATTCACACACATCCTCTATTGGATCAGTAACATTTACCCTGAATATATCAATTTTATCTGCATCCCTTAAAATCTTTGCAAACACTTCTTCCCTTTTTGAAAGAGTGTCAGGAAGTTCAAATGCATTATGATACTTTATTGCTTTTCTTATTAATTCATCTTCACTATCATCATCTATGAAATCCCGTATCTTACCTTCTTCAAATAAAATCTTTACTCCAAGAGCTGCATGATTGATAGAAACTGCATCATGAAAAGTTCCATATTGTTTTACCTGTTCAAATCTTCCTATATCATGAAGAAGACCTGTAAGATATGCAATATCAATATCTTCACTGCTTAATCCTATTCTTTTGGCTATTTCTTCACATATAGCACTTACCTTATATGTATGAGTTATTTTAAGCTTAACCTTTCCATTTTCTGCATTATAGTTTTGAACATAATCCTTAAAAACTTTTGCTGCTTTTATCCTATCTATCTTCACTGATAATCCTCCTTAAAATATTCATATTATAATATCCATATTACACCTTTTTACCAAATTATCAACAAACTATTACTAAAATATGTTAATATTACCTTTTAATACGATTTTCTAATATAGACTACATTTGTATAAAAATTGTATCCATACATTTTACATTATTAAGAAATTGTGATATTTTGTCACATATAAATTAAATAAATACATTTAACTGATAAAACGAAAGGATAATACATATGAATAACAAATTTGTCTATACCCCTGGACCTACTTATGTAAAAGAAAATGTAAGACTTGAAAGATCCGTTTCTACAACAAATCCTGATGTAGATGTTGAATTTGTAGAGTTTTATAAAAATACATGTAAAAAAATAGCTCATATCCTACATACTAAAAATCCTGTATATATATTAAGCGGTGAAGGAATTTTAGGACTTGAAGCAGCATGTGCTTCTCTTACTGAACATGGTGACAGAATTCTTGTAATTGATAATGGAATATATGGAAGAGGATTTAAGGATTTCGTAGAAATGTATGGGGGACACGCTGTTCTCTTTGAAAGCAGTTACACAGATACAATCAATATTGATGAACTGTCAGCATTCCTTGAAAAAGATCATAATTTCAAATATGCTACTATAGTCCATTGTGATACCCCAACTGGAGTCATGAATGATATTTCAAAAATATGTCCATTGCTCAGAAAATATGGGATATTAAGCGTTGTGGATTCTGTTGCTGGAATGGTTGGAGAAGATGTAAAAGTTGATGACTGGCAGATTGATATAGTTCTTGGCGGTTCACAAAAAGCCTTTTCTGCACCTCCTGGACTTACAATAGTCTGCATAAGTGAAAATGCACAAAAAGCTATTGAAAGCAGAAAAACACCAGTAACTGGCTTCTATTGCAATCTTAATATATGGAAGAATTATTATAAAGATAAATGGTTCCCATACACAATGCCAATCAGTGATATTATGGGACTTGATAAAGCAGTGGATAACATAATAAACGAAGGTACAGAAAAAGTAATTGAAAGGCATAAGACTACTGCTTATGCTGTTAGAAAAGCAGTTACTGAATTTGGTCTTGCGTTATTTTTAAATAGCGGATACTCAAACAATGTAACTGCTGTAAAAATTCCTGAAAATATTGGAGCATTAAATTTAAAAAAACATATGGAAAATAAATATAACACTTTAGTAACTACAACACTAAAGCCATATGAAAATGAAATATTAAGAATTGGACATATGGGTGAAAATTCAAGATATGATAGAACAATTTTTGTATTAAATGTCATTGATAATGCTATTAAGGATTTAGGATTTAAGACTGACAAAAATTTAGTAGAACTATTCAATAAATATTACAAAGAAAATACTAATGAATTCAATTAAT
>JBJEJM010000209.1:0-2837 GCA_051878075.1 Clostridium sp.
GCACTTTTAATCTACCAGTCTCAGCCATAAAATTCTCCTAAAAATTTATCCTTAAGCATTATATGAAACTATTTTTTTATTTGTTACAAATAACTTATTTGGGAATCCTTAAAAACAATCTTCCTATATTAAACTCTTTATATTCTTCGGATATTCCTTTTCTTGCACTGTCAAATTCAATATATTTTACATCTGCTGAAATACGTGTATTTATTCTTTTAGTACTTCTAAGGGAGTTAAAAATATTCTGTACATCAAGTATTCCATATCCCCATTCTTTATTAGGGTATGTATCTCCTTCTCTCATTCTAGCTCCACCAATAATATACGTAATTAATGTTGTCTGAGTTATCCCAGGATCATTTTTATCTGTTATTGCCCATTGTAATATAAGTGCACAGCAACCTGCAAGAACTGCCGATGCTACTGATGATCCAGTTGCAACCGTTGTGCCTCCTCCTGGTTTTATCACTGTTGCATTTATACCTCCAGCTGCAATGTCTGGTTTGATTCGTCCATCTTTTGTATATCCTCTCCCTGATGATGATACTGTAGTATTTAAATCTTGATTATAATATGCTGATGCAACCACTCCAGAAGATGTCGCTGGTACTGTTAATGTCGTTGTCTGAATTGGATTAATAAATCTCGTATCTTTATCTAAAAGCTCCCTTTGCGGCATCCACGCCCAATATTTCCCTTCTATTATTTTTTCTGCATATAGTCTAATTTTCCATATACCTTCTCGTATATCTCTAAATTTTAATACAGCAACTTCATCCCCTGTTTCTATAAATGGATCCAAATAATAAATACTTACTGTTGTACCTTCATATATAAATTTATAATCCTTTATTTTTCTTAATTTTATATCTACTTTTTCTAAGACTTCCCCCGATGGTGATACTATTCCTATTGCTACCTTGTCTGGTTTCGAAAAATAAATATTAAAATTCAAATATTGTTGGTTTTTTCCTATTTTAATCTCTATATAATTGTCACCATTTTCATCTTGAATTCTACCTTCAGTGTGAGTCTGAGTATCTCCTTGATTACCCGTTCCTGTCACTGGTATAATTCCAACTTTACTACTTTGAAAATCAAAATTGCTTTCTATTGCACCTGTTCCTTCATGTGCTCCAACATTAGTTCCCAATGGAAAATATATTACTATAGGTAATTTAAGTTCTCCTTCTAATAATGATATATATCTTATAGCTAATAATAGATCGGGTTCTCCATATACATATTGTGCATCTCCTTTTATTCCAGAATATTCTAAAGCAGCTTTTGGAAGTTGCTTTAACTTGACTATTACAAATTTACAGTTAGGTGCTGCACCACGTAAATCTGGATTTCTTCCTCTTCCTCCAATTATACCTGCAGTCATTGTTCCATGACCATTTTCATCTTTACTAGGTACAATTGTATATGGATCTCCTCCTTGTTTATAAAGTTTTATAGCTTCATTAATCTGATCTTCAGTATACTGTGTTCCAAAAATAGGATTTCCCTTTATATTTTGATTAACGCCTTCTATAGTCTGATCAAGTATCCGTACAATTCTTGTAGTATCATCTTCAAGCATAAATTCTTCATTTAAATAATCTATCCCAGTATCTATTACAGCTACCAAAATACCTGTTCCATCAAGTCTCAAATAAGGATTATCCGCAAATAGAGGTGCACCACTTGCTTCTATAGGAGACAATGCTGTGAGAGTATAAACAGGTGGATTATAATATATAATTGTCTGTTTTGCATATGTTTTTAATTCATTTAGATATTTTAATGGCACGTGTACAACTGCATAAAATTCAGATAATGGTATAGCTGTAGTATCAGGTATTCTGTTGATTACATCTAATTCTTCTTTATTAGAATATTCAATTAAAAATGCTATAATTTCATCTTTATTTACACCATACTTCTCTATATCATCTAATAAACCTTGAAATGATTCCTGTGAATAGTTTGTTATTCTAGTTTGGTTATTGTTGTTTTTTATGCTTTTGTAACGCTGGCTTAATATAGCATTTAATGTATTTTCAAGTAAATAGAAACTATCAAAAGCACAAACTTTTCCATATCCCCAGGATGGATTAGGATAATCTATATCTATTCTTGACCTATTTGCAGCTTTAACCAAATAGTATTTCAATCTTTGACCATATAAATATGGATCATTTCCTTTAACTAATCCCCATTCTGTAAATAATGCACATATTCCTGTCACTTGAGGTGCTGCCATAGATGTTCCAGTTTTTTTATCATATCCACCATTTGGAATAGGACCTGCTATATTTTCTCCTGGCGCAACAAGATCTGGTCTTATTTCACTATATCCATTATATTCTGTTCCCCTGCCGCTAAACGAAGATAATGTATTTGTTTGTGGGTTATAACTTCCAACTGCTATTATATTATCTACAGTTGCTGGTATTCCTAATGTATTTAAATTTGTTGGTTCTAAAAATTTTGTTTGTGGATTAAGTCCTTCTAATATTGGAAGCCACAAAGCATATCTTCCTTCATAATCATTTACAACATTTATTTCTATATTCCATAATCCTTCAACTAAATAATCCAATGTTATTGGTACTAAAGTTATTTGAATCTCACGTTCTAATTCGAAGGGTTTAGGACCTGCAACATATATATCATATCTATTTCTTCCTATGCTTCCCTGAAAATACCCATCTTGTATATTAATAACCCCGCTGCTCATTCCTGAAGGATCTTTTATGGTTATAGATATATCAGGCAATATTGTTTTATAAATATTTATAACTACGGATTCTTCATCACTAGCAACAGCAAATGACTTTGTTTGAGTT
>JBJEJM010000210.1:0-2806 GCA_051878075.1 Clostridium sp.
TCATCAGGCAAATTGCTTCTTGAACTCACGCTAATCCCACTATAATCAAATCCTTCAGGAATTTCAACATCTGTATAAATTTTATATGCTAGTGCTCCGCTTCCAGCTATCACAGCAGTAGCTAAAAAGGAAGCAGCTACTCTTTTTAATTTTAATTTTACGTTTTTTTTCTTTTTTGAATTCTTACTTTTTCTAAAGTTTTGTTCTCTTACATTAAGATTTTTTACTGATCCTTCATTAACCGATTTTTTGTTATTTGTTCTTGTTGCACTATTCTTGCGATTAAATTGATCTAAAATCAACTCTATTTCTTCATCATTTCTACTCATTTACAATCACCCTATCTTATATAATATAAGTATATAATTTTTTTGGGATTTTGAAAAGTTTTTTATAAAAAAGAAAAAAACTTCGATTTTTCGAAGTCTTAATTTTTTTATGGCGGAGCAGGAGGGATTTGAACCCTCGCGCCAGTTACCCGACCTACACCCTTAGCAGGGGCGCCTCTTCAGCCTCTTGAGTACTGCTCCACAGCCGACTACTACATTATAGCAATTTGATAAGTAATAGTCAATAACCAAAATTATTTTGTTCTAAGGTCTAAATAAGTTATAAATCCATATAGAATATGTTTATATTTATTAGTTAAAAAGTCTATATTAGATAATTCTCTTTTAGCATCTTCAAACATTTTATTCATCATGTCTGTTGCATATTCTTTCGCACCAGTATTAGTAAATATATCTTTTACTTTTTCTATATCTAAATTAGTTAGATTTTCTTTTCCATAATATTTGTGTAATTCGTTTAATTGTTCAGGATGATTTTCCGATATATAAGAATATAAAATTGTCTGTTTAAACTCACTTATATCGGATGTTGCTGACTTTCCTATTTCGTCTTCTTTTCCAAACACTCCCAATATATCATCTTTAATTTGGAAACCAATACCAAGAGTATATAAAATATGTTGCATTTTTCCTATTTCTTCATCAGTATAGTCAGATAATACCATTCCCAAACTAAAAGGTCCAATTATTGAATACCAAGCAGTTTTAAGCTTATATATTTCCATGATATCCTCTTCTGTTGTATTTGTAGCAGAAATATACTGTTGATTAAACGGAAGAAGAACATCAATTATTTCACCCTTTATAGTATTAATAACTATTTTGTTGTAAAGATTTAATATTCTATCAAAATTTGCATTGTTTCTGTAATTATCGATTACTATTTTACTCGCTAAGTAAAATCCTAAATCTCCAATACAAATTCCTAATGAATTTGAAATATGATTCTTTTTCTGCTTAAAATCTTCTGCATTATTGCCCTCTTTTTCAAAACTATTAGAATATGACTTAGGAATGGTTATCTTCCCTCTTCTTAAATCTGCGTTATCTATTATATCATCATGAATTAATATCGATGTTTGAAAAGTTTCATATGCAGCTGCAAGGGGAAGATATTCTTCTTTGGATAAACCTTTTTCTCCTTTACTATAGTAACCCAATGCTATTAGACAAGCTCTTATGAATTTACCATCCGAATTCATTCTAACAAGTTCTTTTGTTGCATCTATCACAAGTTTATTATCTGCAGAATCCACAAAACTATCATTAATATCTTTAATTCTTTCTTCACAATCTTCTTTTATAGCTAAATAAAATTTAAAAAATTCAAACAAGTCTATTCCTTGTTGATCTCCAACCACGCAAACCTTGTCAAATTCATCATCTTTGTTTTTTATTATCCATTTATATAAATCTATAATATCGTTAGTTTCTAACACTAAATCCTTTTCTTTAATTATACTTATCAAGATACGACCTCCATTCTGAATAGGAAATATTCAGTAATAATATCGTATCAAAATTTTTTTGTTTAATCAATCTTTATATTATTAATCAAAGCAATGATTATTCATATAATATGATATCTACTATAATATATTTTAACGATAAAGGGGAATTTCAATGAAAGATATATCCTTTCTATATAATTCGATAATTGCTCATCGTGGTATATATGACAATAAAGAAATCTTTGAAAATTCTATACAATCATTCAAAAAAGCCTTGAGATATAATATACCAATCGAACTGGATGTTCATCTATTAAAAGATAATACAATTATAGTATTCCACGATAAGAATTTAAAAAGAATTACTGGTATCAACAAAAAAATCAATTCTTGTACTTATAAAGAAGTACGAAAAATTTTCTTTAATAACACAGAATTTATACCTCCTACTCTAGAAGAGGTTTTAAAGCTTGTAAATGGGAAAGTATTTTTAGATATAGAAATTAAAAATGATGGAAATTATAAAAAAACATGTAAAGAATTAACAAAATTATTAGATGTATATCAAGGAAATTTTGTAGTAAATTCTTTTTATCCTCAATATATTCATTGGTTTTATAAAAACAGACCAAAATATATACGAGGAATATTATTATATGACAAAATCTACAAAATATTTAAAAAAATAATTATTAAAATTTTATGTAAATATTGTGACCCATATTTTTATTCAGTTAGACAAAATATCATAAAAGATACTTACATTCAAAAAATCAGAAGCAATCACAAACCAGTAATTGCTTGGACAATTAAAAATTTTGATGAATTTAAATATATTAAAAATTACACCGACAGTATAATTTTTGATTTTAGTAAAAAAATAAAACTACCTTAAAATTAACTTTTAAGTAGTTTTTGTATGCACTCAAAAAGTTGAGTAATAATCAACATGGTGCTGAAAACAGGAATCGAACCTGCGACCTATTGATTACGAATCAATTGCTC
>JBJEJM010000211.1:0-2802 GCA_051878075.1 Clostridium sp.
TTAGGATTTGCTGCTGCTGTATTACCAAATTCCTTTATATCTTTTATTTTATCTGCTGCTTCCGAATTATTATTTCCTTCTTCTTCGTTCTTTAGACTATTTTTTACAATATCTTCTTCCATAAAAATTTCCTCCTATGTACTCTGCTTTTTTTATTGTATACATATGATTCAACTTTTATTCAGATTCATTTATATTTTCACATATGATTAAATAATATTGAGTTTATCTTTTATAAATTCTCCTATTTCATTTACAGCTTCCTCTGCTTCAGGCAGTCTATTCCCAAACATATGCCATACATGCCACATTTCTTCATATACTCTCAAATTCACATTTACACCTGATTTTATAAGATTTTTTTCAAGCCTTGTGGAATCATTATATAATACATCATTTGTACCTGTCTGAATGAGCATATCCGGCAAATTAGATAAATCTGCAAATAATGGAGATACAAAAGGATTATTCAAATCTGTGTTTCCAGAATACATTTCTGCTGTTTTTCTATCTATAGAATTAATATTATAAAATGGGTCAGTATCTGAACATGTTTTATATGAATCCCCACTTTCAGTCAGGTCAGTCCATGGTGAAAGAAGAACTGCTGCCTTTGGTAGCTTTACTGATTTATCCCTTAATTTAAGCATTAATGATAAAGCTAATCCGCCTCCAGCCGATTCACCAACTATAATAATATTTTCTGGTTCTATATTTTGATTTATCAGCCATAAATATGCACATTCTGCGTCATCAAGAGCTGCTGGAAATGGATTTTCAGGAGCAAGTCTATAATCTACTGATAAAACTCTACATCCAGATGCTGAAGTTATCTGACCTATTAAATTTAATGATGATTCAGTAGAACCCATGCAATACCCGCCTCCATGAAGATAAAATATATATTTATCTTTTAAAGAACATGATGTGTATACCAATTTATAATTTACCAAATCAGTATGAACTGTTTGTATCATAAGCTCACCTGAAAATTCATTAGCTTTTGCCATATTACTTATATTTTCTCTTGCCTGTTCAATTGTTTCCGGCTGTTTTGCATATTTAATATTTTTATACATCCAATTCAAAATTCTTTTTCCCTGTATACTCACCCTTAAATTCACCTCCTGCCACATTGCTAAATTTACTTATAATAAGTTATTTATTTGATTTAATAAAGTTAATTGCTTCATTGTAAGATAGTACACTCTTAACAGTAAAATATTTTTTAAATTCTTTTGTCCACATGTTCATTTCTTCCTCTATATCATTAACTTCATTTAATATAAAGGCTGCTTTTTTACAATCTGTTTCTGCCATTGATGGTAGATATATATTAAATCCCCACTCTACATCTTCCTTATCATCTTCAAATCCATTTCTTGCATCAACAACAAAATTACTTTCATGATATTTTTTTAATAGTTCTACTGCAAATAATGCTGGTTTTCTGTAATCATCATGATGACAAAATTTCTTCCATGTAAGAAATACCACATTATCACTTTCAATATATTTTACATTACAATATTCTGAATCAAATTCTCTATCTCCCATAATTATCTCCCCTGATATTTTAAAATTATTTAACATCTATAATTATATCTTTATAATTTAATTTTTTATTTTTTATGTCAGGCAATTGTGCTAATATTATTGCAATAAACACAAGACAGCAGCCTATAGATTCTTTAATAGATAATGTTTCTCCAAGTATAATCCATCCTGATAATACTGCAAAAACTGACTCCAGACTCATAATTAAAGTAGCAAGAACAGGACTTGTATACTTTTGTCCTATTATCTGAAGTGTATAAGCAATCCCTGATGACATTATTCCAGCATAAAGAATAGGAGTTGATGCAGTTAATATGCTGCTTATCTGTGGTTTTTCAAATATAAACATAGGAATAGCACCTAATATTCCCGCTGTAAAAAACTGTATACATGACATTTTTACTCCATTCACAAGATTAGAGTATTTATCTATAATAAGAATATGTATTGAAAATACAAAGGCAGAAATAAGAATAAAAAAATCTCCTCTGCTTATTGAAAAACTTTCATTCATGCATAATAAATATAATCCTGCAAGTGAAATAACTACGCTTATCCACACTTTTACTGATACTTTTTGATTAAATAAAAGCCCCAATAATGGAACTATAATTATGTATAATGATGTGATAAAACCAGACTTTCCAACACTTGTATTCTGCATTCCAATCTGCTGGAAACTGCTTGCCACAACAATTGCTATACCACATAGAACACCTGCTATAAAAAGTGTCTTTCCATCACTATTTTTTTTATTATTCAGATTTTTTTTATCTACCTCATTTAAAATAAATATACATGGTATTAAAAATATTCCTCCAAGAATATATCTTAATGTAACAAATGTAAATGGACCTACATAATCCATTCCTACACTTTGAGCAACAAATGCAGTTCCCCATATAAGTGCAGTAATCATTAGCATTGAATTTCCTTTTATATTTCTTTTGTTCATTATGTTCCTCCTATAAGATAATTTCCATAACTAATTATACCATTTGAACAATAGATTTCCACAGAAATATATCTTCTCAAAATATTAATTTTTATATTCTTACAATAATCAAAAAGTAAACATGAATATATAGACAAGATTTTTTCATATCTTGTCTATATATTCATGTTTATACCTCTTTTAACAGTATATAATCTATAATTAATTAATAGAGTGACTTAAAATATAATTTCCTATTTTAAATCCATATCGTTCATAAAAAGGAAGTGCATCACTATTATTATAAACTA
>JBJEJM010000212.1:0-2794 GCA_051878075.1 Clostridium sp.
TTTACATCATATGGTACATTTACAACTTCTCCTGGTTCAACTTGAATAGTATTATAATTTATCTTATCACTATTTAATGAATTCTGTTCTTTCCTCAAATTATCTCCATCTAATTTAACTTCTATATTGAAATCAGGAAGTTCAATGGGATTTAAAATATACTTTTTATTGCTTCTGGCACCTCTGTAATCCTGTGCATTAATTTCCACATATACTTTATTGTCTTTAATCAGCTTATCCTTTGGAATCTTTACTTCTAATGGTTTTCTGTCTGTATTTTTAGAATCAACATGAAAAACCCTTGTTTCAAGTTCACTGCCATCTATATCCTCTTTAGTCATAAAGCAAGCTCTTTCTTCTAGTCTTCCAATATCAACATTTTCTTCTGTAAGATTTTCTCCATTTATACTTATCTTTAATTCTACAGGATCTCCATCAAAATCTCTTGCATCAACTGTAAATATATAATCTGAACCTGCTATAACATTATTTACATCATTTGCATTTCCCTCATCTTCCCTTGGTATGTTACATTCAATTTCTGGTGCATGATTTGCACCTCTCTCGGCTTTTACAATAGTATTTACAAACAGCTTCAACTCTTCATCTGTAAATCCATTTGAATGTCCTGTTCCTGAATAAGTTATGTTTCCTTTTGAATATGTATAATAATAATTTCTTGAATCAAAATCATTGAAATTTCCATCAGTAAGATTAAACCATGGTACAACATCTGGATCTTCAAAATTCAGCTGATACCATTGAGTATGAGTCTTTGCAACGCTAATTTTATCATTCAATTTATATGGATAATTATTAATTTGAGCTGAATTTATAGACCTTACTTTATTAACAAAATCCCATGCTACAATAAATTTATCGTTTTTCAGCACTTCTTTTATATATCCATCTTGTGCAGCCCCTAATGTATAAACATCTCTGCCCTCATACTTCTCATTAAATATATCATGAGGAATAGTCTTCTTTCTTAATTCAACAGAACCTGTTCCATCACCATTATCTGTTGTTATATATTCTTTATAAATATCTGATTCATCAAATGTTCCATCTTCCTTTAATCTATATGGATCTGCATATCTCGCTTGTCCAACATAATCTCTCATCCTCTGAGTCAAAAGCTTTGGACCTGATACATATGAATCCAGGCTCTCTTCATATGACAATGCAGGCGTTATTGTATCATGAGTAAACATAACACTCTGACCTGTTTCAATAAACTTTTCTATTTCATTACAGGCTTCTTCTTCTATTTGTTGTCTTCCATAACTGTCTTCAAATCCTAAAATAAGCATATCATAAGTACCATTTAACTTAAGAGTACTTTCTTTTATGGATTTATTAAACTCTGAAACAGATATAGTATGTATATTTATATCATAATCTGAAACTTCTTTGGTATTATTCCAGCTGTCAGTCTTTCCAATCTTTCTTAAAAACTCTTTGTTCTTTGAAAGATTAAAATTTTTATCATCCATTACTCCATCAGGACATACCTGAAGTACATTTATTTTTCTCTTATTATTATTCAAACCTTTATATAATGAATTATTTTTAATATTAAACTTTACTCCATCAGTTTTCCTGACTTCAATCTTCCAATCAAGATATCCAATAAAATCATTGCTTAATCTGTAATTAATATTAAATGTATTGCTTCCCTCAACTGCTGTAGCAGTAGTCTTATTAGCTATTTCATTATCCTTAAATATTCCATCACCATTGATATCAAGATATAATATAAGTTCTAATTCTTCATTCACCGATGAATCTAAAGAAACATTAAAATTCATTTTTCTATTATCATATATGCCAGTTTCACTATTAGAATCATCTGAAGGTTTTACTATTGATGTTACTTTTGGCCTTTTCTTTGATATATCAAGATTTAAATAATCCTCTACTATTGTTTCCAATGTCAAATCTTTTATATGGTTTTCCTTAGTTTCATCTGAATTAAATTTTATAAAATTTTCCCCTTCTATCTGTGAAAAATTCTTATATATTTTTGTATTCTTAAGACTATCATCTATAATTGTATTGTCAAAATAAACAAGCTGTCCAGAATCTATCATATCAATTATTTTTTTTGCATTTTTATCTGTAATATCATTTTCAGGATAATATTCTGTCATTATCTTATTATCAATTGATGAATATAACGGTACTTTTCTTACCCAGCTTCCTAATGGGAGAAAAGGTCTTTTCATTTCTTCCTTAAAAGGCTCTGTATAGTCGCTATATTTAAGATATCCTCCTGTTGTCACGTTACTCTGATTTATTGAATCATTCTTTCTTCCTATGACAACAACATCATAATCTCCATTTATTTCATCAACCATGCTTATGAATTGCGGCATTGTAACTGTATGTATTGAAACAGCTGCCTTTACAGCAACATTATCTTCTCCTGTAAGAGTTATTTCTTTTTTAATTTCTCCATATTCATTTACACTTTCATTTTCATTTCTAAGTATATAATCATTGGCAGGCTCTATTTCCAATATCCTTATTTCATCTGAATACTTTACAATATTATCTGCCTTTGCTGCTTTAGGAACCATGTAAATAAAACTTAGACTAATCATTATTATCAATATAAATGAAACTCTTGCCAATAACTTTTTGTTATTTTTTATCTTCATATAATTATATACTGTTACTGAAAACCACACCTGTATTTCAGCAATTTCTCCTTTCTATCTTATTTAGATATTTTCTTATGCGCCATCTAAAGCTGAATCTCTGTTTCTAAATGAAATAGCAAAATTCACAT
>JBJEJM010000213.1:0-2777 GCA_051878075.1 Clostridium sp.
GTAGATTTTCCATGGAGATTTTATATAAAAGGAAATCCTTATATATCTGTTAAATAAAGCTTGAATAAGTTCTAAATTATTTATTTAAGGTATACAAAAAGCATTTTTTCAATTTTTGAGAAAATGCTTTTTTGGTATAGTATTGTTTTTGTGCAAAATTAACTTTTGAAATGATTTAAAATTAAGATGTAGTATATTCAATAAGTTAAATAGAATTAAAGAAAACATTAAACAAAATTTCATAATAATAAGCGTAATATATATTTTAATTATATAAAATATATATAATAATCATTTACTGACAAATATTAAGAGTAAAAATAATTAATGTAAAAATTAATATTGACAAAAAAGTCGTATATAGTTTAATATGGAAAATATAAATAATAAAAAGTAAAATTTGGGGGGAATATGATGAATAAACAATTAAGAAAAATCACAACTTTTTTATTGACAGGAGTTATAGTATCAAGTTCACTATTAACTAGTGCTTATGCAGATACAAATGAAACACCAGCTTTTAGTAATCCACCAGAAATAGTTGAATTGAGTGATGAAGAACAAAGAGAAAATGATGAAAAATTAAAATTAGCAGAGGAGTATGCAATAAGAAAAGAGTTAACTAGAGGATATGGAAGTAGAAAGGTAGTTCCTATGTCACCAGTGGCTCAAGAAAAAGGATACTGGTGTGGTCCAGCTGCTGCATATTGTGCAACTAGAGGAGCAAATAGTCAAGCTAATTTTGCTACACTTTTAGGAACAACTAAAAATGGAACTAATTTTTCATCAGCATGGAAAACAGTATTAAATAATTTTCTACCAGGGAATAATTATACATTAATGTCTGCATCTAATTATAGTAATTGGAGATCAAAACTTAAAGACAGCATAATTTATACAATTGATAAGGGATATCCAGTAATTGCTGACTGCCATATTACATCTAATTCAGATACATGGTTATGTAATGGTTACAGTTATGCAACTAATACATGGCACTATGTAACAGTAGCAGGATATGATGATCTGCCAAATACAAATCCAGCACAAGTTTATATTGGTGATTCTAATACAGCAAGTGGTATTAGTAGAAGGTACTGGACTTCATTAGATAAGCTTAAAGCAGCAACTTCTGATATGGGGATAATATGGTAATTATGAAGAAGAAAAAAAGGATTATTCTTACATTTGGTATATTATTAACATTAATAATATTAGGCTTAATAATATATCGTACATATAAAAACCATGCTCAAGCAGCTCAAAATAATTTAAGAGCAGCTAAGATCAGTTTAACAGATGAACAGAAAAAAAATTTAAAATATAATTATGAAATTCCAAATACATTTAAAGTTTTAGATATTATATCAGAAAATGAGATTCTTATAGAAGAAGATAATAAATTAAAAGTATATGATTTAAATAAAGAAAAATTAAGTGAAGAGCTTATAAATATAACTAAAGATTATTTTGCTGTTTCTGCTAAAGTTTTCGATAATGGGGTTATATGGATTGAAACTAATGGTAAAGAAAAAACAACGAGTAAAATTTTTATTAAATATTTTTCAGATAACAGGATTAATGAGTTAGATATAAGCAAATCTAATATACTGCCATCAATGTCATTAACATCAAATTATTTAACTTATTATATTGTGGATGATAACAATAATATTAATATTAAATTATTTGATTTAAAAGAGAAATCTAGTAAAGTAATTTCAACTTATGAATTAGAAAATAGTGAAGGTAAAATATATGTATCTATACCAAATACTAATGACAATGAAATAGTATGGTCTGCATCAAGAGGGGATAAAAGTACTATATATAGCTATAATATTGAAGATGATAGAATAAACATATTATCAGAGAATAGCATTATATCTAACCCTGTTATAAAAAAGAATAGATTATTTGCTATAGAACGATATGATTATTTCGATTCTGAAATTAATTCTGATTATGCAAGTGATTTTATAGTAGAATATAATAATGAAACTAATGCATGGGATAAGTTTGAAAAAGATAGAATTGATAATTATATCCTAGCACCACAAGAATGTGTAATAAATTTATTAACCAATGAAGGACCTTTATCCTGGGTAAGCACATTTTTTGTTAAAGATATATATGATACTGAGAACAATGAATTTATATCATTAGTTGAAGCAGATGCTACTGTACAAGCTAGTGTACAACTTGTAAAAAATAATGTAGTATATTATACAGCATGTGATTATGAGAATAAAGAATCTAAATTAATATTTATACTGCCTAAATAATTGAATAATTATATTAAGTGGAAAAAAGAGATGTATCGCAGCTAATTTTTTATTAGATAGCAGATGCTCTCTTTTTTTATTAGTTTTAAAAATATTGACAGCATAGGAATATGGATATTACTGATTGTCTTTGTTTAATTTTTCTTATAATAATAAATTAAGTGAAATTTTAAAAATACGATAATTATATTAGGTTAAATTTTCATAAGTATGAAAATATTACATATAAGGAGTATTAATAATTCAATTATTAAAGAATGACTTAGGAATTAATAGGTTTATTTTGGGTATCAGTATATATTTTAAATTATAATCTAGGTGATGTTTTGATGTTAAGAGTCGTTAGGAAAGAAACTAAGAATTATGACAATAAAAGTGATGAAAAATGTAGGGAAATAAATTTAATAAAAAGGAATGAATTAAATTTTGGAGAAATACTGAATCTGTTAAGTTGATATGAAAAAATAGCTTTATTTTTCATAGAATTGCTCG
>JBJEJM010000214.1:0-2771 GCA_051878075.1 Clostridium sp.
TTAGTATTTTAACTTGAAATAATAAAAATAAACAAAAAGCTATTTTAAAGTTAATATTAAAACTCTAAAGTAGCATCATTGCTTGTATAAAATTAAAAATTTATTCCATTCTCAGTTTTTAATTTCTTCATATTTTACATATATCTTATTCTGAGATATTCCTAATTCTTATTAACATATTATCTTTTTATGTTAATAATATCAATTTTTATTGTATATATATTATTTTTAGAATAATAAGTATAAATTATCTTAATATATCTTCATATTATAAATTTGCAAAATATTTTCATATTATACCAAAATATTCAATATGTTTTTATTGAAATATATTGAATATTTTGGTAGAATATGGTTGAACATGTTCTTAGTTATATTAATTTGTCTTTATTAATATACAAAATTAAATTTCTCTTAAGAGAATTTTCCGACATAAAATTTAATTGCTTATATTCTGTTAAATTATTATGAAAAAGTGTCTTGCTTCATGTAAGCAAAATGATTATTTCTAGTAAGGGGGAATTCTTAATGAAAAACAAAAAAATTTTAGGACTAGTTATCACCTTTTTTATGACTATAACTACTACAACTGCTTATGCAGATGAAACCACAGCAATAAACTTAAATTTATCTCCTCACAATAAGGAAAATTATATTCATTTAGATTGGAATAGTCCTGATGAAATAAATAAATATTCTTATATGATTTATTCTAAAGAATCTACCGAAAGCGAATTCCAAACTATACCAGCAAAAAGCAATGTTAAAGTATTAAATATATATCCTGGTATAGGAAACAACCTAAAAACCTGGATGGAGACCAATGGATATGGAAAAGGATTGATATCTGTTGATGAAGTTGATATCCATAACTTCAACTCCAATCCTTATGCCTATTTAAAAGACAATTCTGGAAACTGGAAATATGATGTTATTTACCAAGGAGCGTGGGATACTAATAATGGTAAAAATTTAAATTCTCAATCTATTACTGCAGTAGAAGAATACATTAAATCAGGACGTGGATATTTAGCAGGTCATGATACTATAGGTTTTACATGGGGTGATTCTGGATTATCTCATTTGAGAAATTACTTTAATATTAAAGTAGGTAAATGGTCAAACTCATCATATGCTGATTCTGGATATAATTATAATACAGTTGGCTTTAAATCAACTAACACTACAATAAAAAGAAAAGGATTATTAACAAATTATCCTTGGGAAATTGGAGATGTCGGAACAGTGTTAACAATTCCTCTTGCACATTCAACTTCTAATTTTGCATTAGGAGACATATGGATGACATTCCCTGATAATTCATATTATAATAGTGCTTCTAGTAATTTATCTAGTGAATTAAAGAGGCAGCTTAATTTCTATTTAACAACATGGAATAACTGCGCAATGATACAGACTGGGCATTCAAATGGTTCTGCAACACCAGATGAACAGAAAGTATTAGCAAATACACTATTCTATTTAGCACAGATAACAGAAGAAACATCTTGGGATGATCATAAAGCTCAAGATTTGACAGGTCCAACAAAACCAGAAATCACTAATATTAAAACCAACTATGGAAATGATTCTATTACCTTTGATGTCAATTCAACTGATTTAGGAAATACTTATGATTACTATATAGAATCAACTAATTTAGAAACTAAACAAAAAATAAATTCTGAAATTAAGAGTGAAAGTTTACTTTCAGGACTTAAAGGTTATTCAGTAGTTTTAGATCAAAATCCAGATACAATTCCTGATAATACAATTGAATCTGAAAATGAAACTATTACAATTCCAGTAAGCGCAAATATAGACTATACTAAACCTATTTATGTTCATGTAAAAGCTATCGATAACCAAAATAATCAATCAGAAACTTTGCATTATGCTTATGATTATAAATCAATTAATTTTAAATATACAATTTATTCAGGAAGCAATGATAATGATTTAATTTTTGGTGGATGGAAAAATACTATAAATGGTAATGTATATAGTGGAAAAAATATTTTAGGAAGCTGTTCAGAATTATATATTAACGGCGATGCTGATGCTGCATCTAAAATAACAACTGCTGGATGGAAAAGTGAAATAAGTACTACAAATGCATCAGTAAAAGCTCCAGAGCTTCCTGATTTTGATACTATTATATTGGATAGTGCTGGCGACTATGAAGAATATGATACAAATCTTGACTATAATTCAGATGCTGTGTTTATTGATAAATCCATTAGAAGCAACGGATCTATAAGATTTGGAGACACATCACTCTCAGGCAACTGCTATATTATAGCAAAAAATGATATAAAGTATGATATAAATACACTAAATAAAAATAACAATAATAAAATAGTATTATATTCAGAAAATGGAGATATAGTTATTAACGGAAGTGATATAGAAATAAATGGATTACTATATGCGCCACACGGAAATATAATATTTAATGTGAATAATCTTACTGTAAATGGACGTATTATAGCTGATAATGTAAAATTTAATGGAAGTCAGATTAATGTAACAGGTTCTGATGAAGATTGGGATATTTTAAAATAAAAAATTATTTATATATTAATCTTTTATATGAATTAAAATATTGATAATTTTATAAAGTAAGGTTGAAGTTTAAATTAATTTCTTCAACCTTATCTTAATTAAAATGTTACTTATTAAGTTTGAAAATTACAATTATTTAACTAGCAGAGCTACATTTTCCACATGTTTTGTCATAGGAAACATATCAACTGGTTGAACTTCAATTG
>JBJEJM010000215.1:0-7568 GCA_051878075.1 Clostridium sp.
TGGATAATAACATACTACATGTAGACATGGATGCATTTTTTGCATCTGTTGAACAAAGGGATAATCCTGAACTTAAAGGAAAACCTGTTATTGTTGGAGGAATCAGCGAAAGAGGAGTTGTTTCAACATGTTCTTATGAAGCTAGAAAATACGGAGTACATTCAGCTATGCCTATATTTATGGCTAGAGAAAAATGTCCTAATGGAATTTTTGTCAATGGACGTTATGGCAGATATGCAAAAGTATCTCAAGATATATTTAAAATATTACAGGAAATTACAGATAAGGTTGAACCAGTATCTATTGATGAAGCATATTTAGATTTATCTGAAAGTAGATTTAAGAGTGGAATGGAAGCAGCACGTTATATTAAACAAAGAGTATATAAAGAAACATCTTTAACCATATCAGTTGGAATATCATATAATAAGTTCTTAGCTAAGTTAGCATCAGATTGGAATAAACCTAATGGAATAAAAGAAATTACCCGGGAAATGATTCCAGATGTACTTTTACAGCTTCCAATTTCAAAGATACATGGACTTGGAAAAGTATCAGTTACAAAACTAAATAATATGGGGATTTTTTTTATTAAGGATTTATATAATATGAATAGAGAATTTTATATTGAATATTTAGGAAAGAACGGAATTGATATTTATAATAGAATACATGGGATTGATAATAGAAAAGTAGAAACGGAAAGAGAGAGAAAATCTGTAGGTAAAGAGAGAACTTTGAAGTTTGATACAGATGATAAAGAAGAACTTATTCAATATTTGAAAGAATTTTCTTTTGAAATAGAGGAAATGCTTAATGCTAAAAATGTAATGGGAAAGACGGTAACACTTAAGTTTAAAACCAATGACTTTAAAAATCATACAAGGAGCAGAACACTTAATAAATATATATCTAATCATAATGATATATTTAATGTGTCTAAAGAGCTTCTTGAAAGTGAAGACTTTAATACTTCTTTAAGATTAATTGGAATAAGTATTTCTTCATTTAAAGAAAATAAGATAGAGCAGATGTCACTATTTTAATATATTTATAAAAAAGTATATCTATTTTGGGCGTTAAAGAATATTAATATTATATACTATTAATTTAAGGAGGAGACTACTTTGGAAAAATAACATTGTTAATTCTAAGATAAAATTCAAAGTAGGATGAGGTATGCAATGAAGAGAGAATTAACTCCAAGTGAAATAATTTTTTCAGTATCATCTAATGATGTAATGAAACAAAACAATATTAATAGAATACCCAAAAGTAATACTACGTTGAATAAAATTAAAAGGGCTCTAAGTATTCAAAAAGATGGATACAATATATATTATGTTGATTCATTTTCCAAGGAAAAGTTAGAAGAATTAATTGACTTTGTTGAACAACTTTATATAGATAAAGAAAAGCCAAAAGATATATGTTATGTAAGTAATGGAGAAAATGTGAATCCTATTGTGCTCATTCTAGATAACGGAACTGGCCAGATTCTTAAAGACATGATTGAAGATATAAAGGAAAAATATCTTGAGTGTATAAGGGAATTTTATAGTACATCTTCTGATGAAGAAAAAGAGGATATAATAGAAGATGTAAGTGAAAAAAGAAGCAGTTATATTACAAATTTAATGGATATGGCAAAAGCGAAAAATTTTGAAATTAAGGCAACAACAAGTGGTTTTGTTTTTATTCCAATAAAAGAAGCAGGACAGGAAATGACAAAAGATGAATATAATCAACTTGAGGATGAAGATCAGGAAAGTATAGAAAAACAGGCTGCTAATTTAAAAAAAGAAGCAGAAGTAATTCTTGAAAAATTAAAAGAGATAGAACTTGATTCAATAGAAAAGCTAAAGGATTTATATAGAAGTCATATAAAAAATAATATGCAGTCATATAAGGATGATTGTCTTCTTGAATTTATAACTAATGATAGTGTTTACCGATATCTTATAGAGATGTTTGAATATATAGATGATGAAATAATTGAATGTTACAGTATTAATTTAGAAGATGATGAAGAATATATTCATGATATTTTAAATAAGTTTTCGATTAATATACTTGTAGATAATAAGGGGATAGATTGTCCAAGAGTGATATATGAGGAAGACCCAAGCATAAACAATCTTATGGGAAACATTGAATATAGAAATAATTCAAGCGGATATTCTACAGATATGTCATTAATAAATGCAGGAAGTTTAGTAAAAGCAAATGAAGGATGTTTAATATTGAGGCTTTCATCTCTGATAAATAGTGGTTCAAGTTATTATTATCTAAAAAAAGCTTTAATTCATGGACAAGTCGACTATAATTATACAAAGAGTTATCTTGAAGTACTTTCAATAGCTGGATTAAAGCCTGAGCCAATACCAATCAATGTAAAGGTTATTTTAATAGGTGACTATGAAAGTTATGAAATTCTTTTTGATAAAGATGAAGATTTTAAGATGATTTTTCCTATAAGAATTGAAGCTGAAAATGAATTGAAATATGATATCAATATAAAAAATGTTATAAGAAATATAATAGAAAAGAAGTCAAAAAAGGATAACTTATTAAAAATGACTGATGAAGCTATGGATGAGCTTATGAAATATCTATCTAGAGTAGCTGGAAGCAGAAAGAAAATTTCAATAGATGAGTATTATGTGAATAAAATATTATATCTTTCTGACAATAATGCAAAGCTGGAAAAAAGAGATAAGATATCCAGATGTGATATAATAGAGACTGCTTACGAAGAGGAAAAAATCTTATCTGATGTAATGGAAAGTTATTCTGATAAGAAGATATTGATTACCATATCAGGGCAGAAGGTTGGCATAATAAATGCACTTTCAGTAGTTGGAACAGGATCATATAGTTTTGGAAAACCTATGAGAGTAACCTGCATAGCTATTAAAGGAGAAGGAAGAATAATAGATATACAAAAAGAATGCAAGATGAGTGGTCAGATTCATGAAAAGTCTATAAGCATTTTAAGCGGTCTTTTAAGCAGCATGATTAATCCTTATGAAAAGCTGCCTGTAGATTTACAGTTAAGCTTTGAACAGACTTATGGAATAATTGAAGGTGATAGTGCATCTGTTGCAGAATTTATCTGTATATTATCAGCATTAAGTAAAAGACCTATAAGGCAGAATATAGCTGTTACTGGATCAATTAATCAGTTTGGTGAAATTCAGCCTATTGGAGGAGTAAATGAAAAAATAGAAGGATTTCATAGAGTATGTGGAATTATGGATACTACTTCTAATAAGGGAGTATTGATTCCATCAAGCAATGCTGATGAGCTTATATTAAATGCAGCAGTTGAAGAGGATATTAAAAAAGGAAGATTTCACATATATACTATGGATAATCTTGACGATGCAATAGAAGTATTAATTCTTAATGAAGGAGAAAGTACAGCTGACTTTTTTAAAGGATTAAATGATGAAATTCTTAAATATAAAAATGATAAAGTCAGTAAAAAGAAAAAGTGATAAAAAATACTCGGTGACTTATAATGTAGTTTACCGAGTTTTTTTTTGTTATGAAATAGTTTTTTAATGATAAAATTTTGTATCTTATTTCTAAAAACATATTTTAGGTTATTAATTTATATATTTTTTATATGAAATAGAAGAAAAAGTTTGAAGAGTAGAAAAAAATATGTTAAAATATGGTAATGAATAAGATGGGAGGTGTACTAGGATACCATAAATTTATTTGGTATTGAATTATATGTATTTAGAATTTGAAAAATGCAATGATATTTTAATTGTAACTCTTATTGGGGAATTAGATCATAGTAGTGCAGAAGAAGTTAGAATAAAAATTGATGATAGAATTGATAGAGATGACATAAGTAAAGTTATTTTAAATTTCTCTAAAGTTACCTTTATGGACAGTTCAGGTATTGGTGCTGTAGTAGGAAGATATAAGAAGGTCAATAATAAAGGTGGAAAACTTGTTATTGCAGAGGCCGGTAAAAATGTTAATAGAATTTTTGAGCTGGCTGGTTTATATAAATTAATTGATAAGTATAATACTGTAGATGAAGCAGTTAGCTGCATTTAGATGGAGGGGTTATAATGTCTCAAAATAAAATGGCTTTAGAATTTATAAGTAAGTCGAAAAATGAAGGATTTGCAAGGGTATCAGTTGCAGCATTTGTTGCACAGCTTGATCCTACATTAGATGAAATAAGTGATGTTAAAACAGCAGTTTCAGAGGCTGTTACAAATGCAATAATCCATGGATATGATGGACGTGAAGATGGGATTGTAAGGATAGAGGCAGAAATTGAAGATAATGAAGTTACTATAGTTATTAGTGATAAAGGAAAGGGAATTGAAGATATCAAACAAGCCATGGAGCCTTTATATACTTCAAGACCTGATCTTGAAAGATCTGGTATGGGCTTTACTGTAATGGATACATTTATGGATTATTTAAAGGTTGAAAGCAAAAAAGGTGTTGGAACAAAGGTAATTATAAAGAAAAAATTCAGTACAGCAAGTTAGGTGAATAAAATGGATAAAGAGAATTTAAAGCGAGAGGAATATAATTATGAACAAAATTCAGAATTATTGTCTTTAGCTAAAAATGGGGATAATGCTGCAATGAATAAGCTTATAGAAATGAATCTTCCACTTGTAGCATCAATAAGCAAAAAGTTTTTGAATAGAGGTTATGACTATGAAGACATATTTCAAATTGGATCCATTGGATTAGTCAAAGCTATAAATAATTTTGATTTAAATTATAATGTCAGGTTTTCTACTTATGCGGTACCTATGATAATGGGGGAAATCAAAAGATTTCTAAGAGATGATGGTATGATTAAGGTCAGTCGTAATGTAAAGAGCCTTGCGAAAAAAGTTCATTATTATAGGGAACAATTGACTAAGAAGTTAAAAAGATCTCCAACAATTGATGAATTAGCAGAATATGTAGGGGTTGAAAAGGAAGAAATAGTTTTTGCAATTGAATCTGCTAACAGTCTTCATTATTTGTATGATACTATACATCAGGATGATGGTGCTCCAGTTTTGCTCATTGATAAATTAAGCGAAAAAAAGAGCGAAGATGATACTAACTTAATTGAAAAAATAGCACTTAAGGAAGCATTAAGAAGTCTTGATGAAAAAGCAAGGCAGATAATAATGCTTAGATATTTTAAAGACAAAACACAGATACAAGTAGCTAAAATGCTTGGAATTAGTCAAGTGCAGGTATCGAGGATAGAAAAAAAGGTACTTCTTCAGATGAAGAAAAAATTAGAAGATTAAATTTATAGTTTAAAAGAGCTAAAGCAGCTCTTTTTTTGCATTAAAAAATAAATTATACAGATAATAATAAAGAAGTATTATAAAAGGAAAAATTAAGGAGGAATAAAAGTTGAGCAGTAGAAGTGAAATGAAAGAAGAAAAAATAAAAAAGAAATATGAAACTATGGCAAATGAATTAACCCCAAAATCTAAAATTTTTCAAGACTGCGTCAAAGCTTTTCTTGTTGGTGGAATTATTTGTGATATTGGTCAGCTTATTCATAATATCTATATAAATTTTGGGTTTGAAGAAGAAAAGGTTGCTAGCATAGTGCCAATAATAATGATATTTATTGGTGCGTTATTAACAGGAACAGGAACATATAGTAAACTTGCAAACTTTGGAGGTGCTGGTACAGTTGTCCCTATAACAGGTTTTTCTAATGCAGTAGTTTCTCCAGCAATAGAATTCAAGAAAGAAGGCTTTGTATTTGGTGTTGCAGCAAAGATGTTTACAATAGCTGGACCTGTTTTAGTGTATGGTATAGGAACATCGGTAATTGTGGGAATAATATACTATCTAATTAGTTTATTTACTTAGCTTTTAGAAGATATCTAAAATTTGAGTTGGAATTTTATAATGTTCCATCTGGAGGTAAGAATTAAATGGAAATTAAAAGAAAGAAAATAGGAGAACAAACAGTTAAATTAGAAAATCCACCTAAGATAATAGCTACATATTCAATTGTAGGGCCTAAAGAAGGTGAAGGTCCATTAAGTTCTTATTTTGATCAAATATTAAATGATGATACATGTGGAAAGGATAGTTTTGAAAAAGCAGAAAGCCAGATGATGTTTACAGCTATTAGTGAAGCATTGAAAAAAGCAAATCTTAAAGAAACTGATATAGATTATTTATTTTCTGGTGACCTTCTAAATCAGATTATTTCATCAAGTTTTGCAGCCAGAGAATTCAGTATACCGTTTTTTGGATTATATGGAGCATGTTCAACAATGTCAGAGTCATTAAGTCTTGCTTCACTTATTATGGATGGCGGATTTGCAAATTATGTAGTGGCAACTACATCATCTCATTTTAGCTCAGCAGAGAGGCAATTTAGATTTCCACTGGATTATGGTTCACAACGTCCGCAGACATCACAATGGACAGTTACTGGATCAGGTGCAGTAGTATTAGGTCATGAAGGAAAATATCCAGTAGTTACTCATGTGACAACTGGAAAGGTAAAGGATTTTGGACAAAAGGATGCTAATAATATGGGAGCCGCTATGGCACCAGCAGCAGTTCATACTATAGTAACTCATTTTAAGGATACAGGTAGGAAGCCAGATTATTATGATGTTATAGCAACAGGTGATCTTGGAAAAGTTGGGAGAGAACTTGCAGATACTCTTATTAAAGAATATGGATATGATATCAGCAGTAATCATATTGATTGTGGTGAGATAATTTTTGATAATGAAAGCCAGAATACTGAATCTGGTGGAAGTGGATGTGGATGTTCTGCTGTAGTATTTACAGGATATTTGTATAAAAAATTAATGAAAAAAGAAATAAAAAAAGTATTATTAGTTTCAACAGGTGCACTTATGAGTACAACATCATCACTTCAAGGAGAGACAATACCAGGAATAGCTCATGCTGTGGCAATTGAAATGAATTAAAAGTGCAATTAAAAAATAAGGAGTGAAATCTAATGGATTATATACGTGCATTTATAGTTGGAGGGCTTATATGCGTTATAGCACAGATATTAATAGATAAAACAAAGTTGACAGCAGGAAGAATTTTAGTTGTTTTTGTTACGCTTGGAGTAATATTAGGTGCATTTGGATGGTATGATAAATTAGTTGAGTTTGGAGGAGCAGGTGCTACAGTACCTTTGCCTAGCTTTGGAAATTCATTGGCTAAAGCTGTAATAAAAGAAGTAAATGAAATAGGTTTATTGGGAGCATTTACAGGAGGAATTAAAGGTGCGGCGGCAGGAATAACGGCTTCTATTTTCTTTGGATATTTAGCGGCTCTTATATTTAATCCTAAAACAAAAAAATAAACATAAATTGATTAAATAAGAATACGAAAATTATTATAAGGTAATAATCTTTGCCTTTTATTCGAATAGCTTATATAATTATTAGGGAAATAACCAGATAAGAGGGATATTTCTTTGAATAATTGTCAAAGTAAATCGTAATTATTTAATTGTGGGAGGATGGGATTATTTTGGAGAGATATTGTAATAATACCTGGACTAGAATTGTTCAATTACTCAATAG
>JBJEJM010000215.1:7668-12528 GCA_051878075.1 Clostridium sp.
GTTAAAAGAATAATTAAAAAATTTGAAGAAAAAAATATACATATAAATAATTTTTCAGTATTTAACTTGATTAAAGATGTAAATATATTATTTTTAGATAAAATAGGCTCTATAACTAAACAAGAGATGGAAGTCAAAAAGATATATATAAATAATGATATAATATCAACAGAAGATCCTTATGTAAAAGAAATAACATTTGATAGAATAGTTGATATATCACTTATATGTAATAATGCAAATTATAATGTACAAGGTGATAGTACAGGAGCTTTGGATGAAATTGCATTTTTAAAGTATGCGGCAAGAAAGAAAATTTACAAGAGCTCAGTAGATTCAAGAAATAAAAAAATAATAGATATTCCCTGCGATTCAGATAAGAGATTTTCAACCGTTGTTACTAAAATTAATAGAGGATGCCGAGCTAATTCAAGGGGAAATGTTGAAGAGATTCTTAATATATGCACTCATTTTATGGTAAATGGAATAGAGAGAGAACTTACAGATGCAGTAAGAAATGAAATAAAGAAAATTGATATGAATCTTTCAATTGAAGGATTAATAACAGAAGGATTTGCATATAGAAATTTTAATTATGAGCCATCTAAGTCAGAAAATATAGAAAGTAATATGGTTTTTGTGGGGATAATTGGATTGGAAAATCCTCTAGAAGATAACTTAAATAATATTATAAGTAAAATTAGAGATAAATCATTGCTTCCAATTATATTTACTGAAGAAAACAAACTTAGTGCTATATCCAATATGGGAAAAGCAGGTCTTATAAAAAGTAAAGATCAGGTTGTTGCTGGAATAGAATTAGATTCATTAAATCAAAGTGAATTAAAAGAGTTATTGTGCAGAGCAAGAGTTTTCTGCAGGGTTACACCAGAAATCAAATCAAAAATAATATCATTGTTTATAAAAGATGGACACAAGGTTGCTTCAACAGGAGAGGTTTTAGGAGATCTGCCTGCATTAAATTTATCTAATGTCGGTATATCAAAAGGGAAAGCTTCAAATATAGTTAAAAAAATAAGTGATGTCTATGTTGAAAGAAATTATCTGGATGGATTCTTTAAAATAAGAAATTTTTCCAAAATGCTAGATAAAAATATTGATAGAATATTTAAGATTTATTTTATGACACTTCTTTCTGAGATATTAGTCTTATTTATAAATTCCATTATAGGACAAACAGGTAGTTTGGACATATGGGGTGCTGTAAGTATAAATGGTCTATTATTTATACCATTATCTTTAATTATACTGCTTACTAAAGGAAAAGAAGTAAGTATGAATGCTATGCTTCTTAGAAGTGTACTTCTTGCTGGGATAACATGTATTATTTCATATGGAAGTGACGGTAAAGAAGCTTCAATAATATCACTGTTGGTATTAGCTTTTGGAACCATCATATTCACAATGTTTAATAGCAGAGTTTCAATTAAAAAAAGATCAAATGAATTATTTATGTCTATTATATCAATGGTTATAATATTTTTAGCAGTTGCAATGATGTTGTATGTGAATGATATTATAATAAGAAATATAGTTGCTGTTGAATTAATGTTTTCAGGAGTATTTTTATTAATATTTGAAATTTTATGTGGAAAGTGGCAAGACTCATTAATGAGGTGAGTCCATGTTTCATAAAAAACTTGAAGAAGTTAATAATCCATTAATATATATATTTCTATCAATTGCATGCAGCTGCATTTGTTATGGAATATATAGCGATTTAAGAGGGCTTTCAATTTTTATTGCAGCTCTCTTTTTTGTATATATTATATTTTATTTTGGAGCAGAATTTTGTGCATTAATCGGGGTATTATTTTTAATAGGTCTTTATGTTAATGTATCATATTATACTATTGGTAATAAATCTGAAAATATAGTGAGAGTCATAGAAAAAAATGATTATAATACAATTGGGAGAATTGATGGTAAAAATATAATATTAGATAGTAAGTATGAATTTATTCAAGGCAGAAGATATTATATAAAGGGAAGCATAACAGGTAAATCAGATAAGTATAAAGGCATAATAGGAAGCATTACCCCATATGAGATAATAACCCAAAATGATGACTATATAAGTAAAATGTATGAATTTAAGAGAAATATATTTGATAAACTTGAAGAAAATATAGGTAAAAGGAAAGCAGGGCTTATTACATCAATTGCTTTTGGAGATTCAAATAATATTGATCCTGAAGATAAGGAAGATATGAAAAACTACGGCATTATTCATAGTGTATCTGTATCTGGATTACATGTTGCTGTGATTTATGGATTTTTAAAATATTTTTTAGGAAATAGCCTTGGATTGATATTGTCAGGAATATACATAATATTTACAGGATGTGAATATTCAAGTATAAGAGCATTTGTAATGCTTGTATCTATAGAAGGAGCAAAAATATTTAA
This sequence comes from Clostridium sp., assembly GCA_051878075.1. GTDB lineage: Bacteria > Bacillota > Clostridia > Clostridiales > Clostridiaceae > Clostridium. Next base: position 10,099 of record JBJEJM010000215.1, read on the forward strand.
ACGCAATAATAATTCAGTTTCAGCTTTATCTTTATCAGCAGTTATATTGCTCATATATAAGCCGTACAGTATAATGGAGATTTCATTTCATTTATCGTATTTAGCCACTTTGGGAATAATATTATTAAATAGGTATATGAATTTTAAATTGTATAAACTGCCAAGTAAACTTAGGGAAAGTTTAAGTCTTACATTAAGTGCACAGGTTTTTATTTTTCCTTATATGATGATTATTTTTAGGGATTTTTCTATGAATTTTATATTAGGAAATCTTTTGCTTATGCCGTTTGCAGATTTGCTTGTTATATTAGGAAATATGCTTATAGCAGTATATAGATTTTCAAGTGTTTTTGATTTTGTAAGTTATATATGTCTATATGTAGTAAAAGGGTTTGATTATATAATTAATAGAATAGATATGTATTCCCTGCCTATATTTTATGGAAATGAATATATGGAATTTTTATATTTATGGATTTTAATAAGTATTTATTTTATTAAAAGAGGTCAGAGAAAGTTTATATATATTCCGTTTATTGCAGTATTGGTTATAATGGTTAGTTTATATAGCCCAGTATTAAATATAAGGTATTATAGAGAAGGAGGAATACTTGTATCATATAAAGGTGACAGGGTGCTTCTTGTATCGTCTAAAAGTAAAACAGATATTGATCGTTTGTCTAAAATAGCTATGGCAACTAAAAGTTATAAAATGGATAAAAATATAAATATTAAAAATAAATGTTATATAAAATCATTAAAAAAAGATTATATTTTATATATTGATGATAAAGAATTTATATTAAATATGTCAGGTAAAGAAAATTATCCAGATGAGTATGATATAATAAATTTTAAGAATGGACCTGAAAATAAGATTTTTATTATCCATAATGAATTAATAAAAGTTTGTTCATAAATATTAATAAACATGAGAGGAATTTAAAATTGATTAATTATGAAGTTTATGAAAAAGATATAGAAAAAGGAAATATAAAAAATGGATATGTATTCTGTGGACTTGATGAGGAACTTATAAAAGATGGAATTAATCTTCTTATAAATAAAGAAATCTCTGATGAATTCAAAGAATTGAATCTAATAAGAATAGATGGGATGAATACAACATTTGACGAAATTATAAATGCATGTGAAACAATGCCTTTTATGAGTGAAAAAAAAGCTGTTGTTATATACAGAGCAAATTTTCTTCAGGAAAAAAGTGATTCCTCTGGAACTAAAATATATAATGAATTAAAGAAATATATTTCAGATATGCCTCAATACACTATATTAATAATGTATTATTTATGCAAAGATAAGAGAGATAAGCCAAATAAGAATAAAAAGCTTCTTCCTATTGAAAAGCATTTTTCAGTAGTATTCTGCGATAAACTTAAAAGAGATAAATATATAAAAAAAGTAGGAGATATATTTAAAGATAAAGGTAAAGTAATTGGAAGAACAGAGCTTTCTTATTTCTGTGATAAAGTTCAAAATAATTTTGACATTATAAAAAGGGAAGCAGATAAGCTTATATCATACTGTGAAGGAAGAGATATAAGAAAATCTGATATTGATATTTTAATATCAAGTTCAAATGATGAAGATATTTTTGATCTTGTAGAATTAATTGCTATAAAAAAAATAGATAAGGCAATAGATATTATGAAAGAAATATTGTATAAATCAGATCAGCATATGCTTATTGTAAGTGCAGTAGAAAAACACTTTGCTAGATTATATGAGATAAAAATTGGCATGTCACAAGGAAAAAGAGTAAATCAGTTTATGTCTGAATACAGGCTTCCTCAGTTTGTATGTGAAAAACTTATGAATCAAAGCAGCAGGTTTACTGAAAAGCAGCTTTGTGAATTAGTGAAGTTATGTGTAAGCTGTGAAACAAGAATGAAATCCTCAGGCGCAGATAAAGATATGGAAATGGAATTTCTGCTAATTAATACACTTACAGTTAAAAAGTAATAAAAAACAACCCACCTGAAAAGGTGGGTTTATCAGATTATGCCATAGCGTTTAACTTAGCAGCTAATCTTGATTTCTTTCTAGCAGCCATGTTCTTGTGAACTACTCCCTTAGAAGCAGCCATATCTAATGACTTAACTACTGATGTATATAAAGCTTTAGCTTCTTCGTTGTTCTTAGCTTCTACAGCAGCTTCAAACTTCTTTATAGCAGTCTTTAAAGCAGACTTTATCATTCTATTCTTTAAAGTCTTAACTTCAGTAACTTTTATTCTTTTCTTTGCTGATTTTATATTTGCCATTCTTAATTCACCCCCTTAGATTTTTATAGGGTCTCTTGCAGTTTTTTGGGGAAATCTGCGTACGAGTTCATATTCAACAAACCTTATTATAACATCAGAACTTATGTAATTCAAGTATTAAATTAGAGTATAACGGAAAAAATAAG
>JBJEJM010000216.1:0-2753 GCA_051878075.1 Clostridium sp.
CAGTATGAGAATTTAAATTAAAATTCAATAGAGATGTTTATAATTCTACAAAGTAAAAGTAATATTTCAAAGCTATTCACATATATTATATTGAAAACACAAGAACGTTCTTGGTTTTTTGATAGTTATAAACATAATGGTTGTTATTAGGGGAGGTTTTGTTTATGATAAAAAGATTATGTAAAAATACTGCTATAATAGCTGCTGCAGCATCACTATTTAGTTCAATTCCAGCAAATGCAGCTGCAACATTAAAAACAATGAATGGTACTATAAAATCAGCTGCTGTATATAATGGAAGCTACATTTATAATGGACATAAGACAGATACTGATGAATCTTCTGTTTATTTCAGCAATGGAAATAATGATTCTGAAATAAATAATTCTAAATACTATTCCTTTAACTTTGATGAAAAATATGGTGATAAATATATCATAGCCAAAGAATTTAAAGATCAGAAATTTAATCTTTCTTCTGGAAAATTTGAAAATGATTTTTTAGAGGATATAGAAAAAAATTTACAATCAAAGCTTGAAGAACAATTTAAAGATGCCGTGAGATATTCCAGTGACTATCTTCCTATAGTGAAAAGGTTAGATAACGATAGTTTTTCAGAACCATGGTATAAATACTCTACTGAAAAATATACTGGATTTACTGATATAAATGGTAATTATATAGATGTATCATATTTAGCAAATATATCAGTAATAAGTAAGGATGGAAGATTAATAAATATAGCAGATTATGATCAGAATTATTCAGGATTGACTGCTAAATTTATAGATACTAATGTAATTGCACAGGATGAATCTTATATTTATACATTGACCCATATCAGGATAGCTGGTTATGAAGCTCCATCAGAACCTAATTTGACTTTTTTACAAAAAATCTCTAAAAAACAAGGAAATAATGAGGATGGCGTTTATATTCCAAGAAGTGTTGAATCTTATGAAGTAACAAATAAATTTAAATCAGAAGCTGCTAGATCAGCATATGACATTTTAAAGCCATCTATAAAATCATTCATAAAAGATGGTAATATATATTTAGCTCAGAAAGTCTCAGGAGTCTGCATTAATGTTACTAAATTATCATTAAAAAATGAACATGTTGAATTGAATAACACTTCTGGAACTGCATATGATATGAATTTAGTTGAAAAAGATAGTGCTATTACTCATAGTATATCTGCTGGTGCTAATTACTGCATAGATACCTTCGGCAATTTATGGAGTATTGATAATGGCAATATCTTTAAGATAGATGGATTGACTGTATCAGATCTTTATAAATGCGACAGTAAAATGAATAAAATTAGTGTTTACGATGAAAATAACTTAATTGCATGGAATGAAGACGATGGAATATACTGCACTATAATCCATGGACATTTAGATTAATTTATATATAAGTTAAAAAGCTTAAAATAAAACTAAACATAGCATTGTTTAATTGGCAGTGCTCTGTTTAGTTTTTTTCTATAATATATCTTCAATATATAAGGATATACTGCTATACTTTTCTTTATTTTTCTATAAGATAAAGCCACCCATCATCCTCCTGACCTTCATTGGAAAACATTAAATTTTTTCCGCCTTCCATAGGATTTATGACTCTCATTGAAATTTCAAAATAATCATTTTCATCTAAGTGTATATTATTAAATTTATGCTTAAATTTATAAGTCTTATTTAACTGCTTAATTGAAGTAAGATCCCATGATGTGATTTCTCTTGCTATTTCTTCTCCATCTCCGTCTGTAATTCTTACTTCAACTTCCCATGGATAATAAAATGGTGCAGTACCTTTATTCTTAATTTCTAAATTTAATTTAAACGAATCATTACCTGCTTTTGAAAAAGATACTTTTCCTACATTGAAATCATATCCTATATGAGAAGCTGCATCTATAGCATTATCTTTTTCTTCTCCTGAATAATTAACTATTTCACTATTTAAACACCATGATAAATGTATCAAGTCTGCTGATTCCTTAAATTCTTCTGAATCATTTTCAAATACTGTATCTTGAATTTCCGGAGCTAATTCTCCACCTATTGGTGCTGTCTTCCATTTATTTTTCGCTCCAACTTCATTTAATCTTTCATTAAAATATGATGTGTCCACTACAAACATATCATCATGATATCCTATTTCCATTGGAGTTATATTCTTGACTATTTCTCCAGCTAATAGTTTTGTATTTGTAAAACTCTTTGTGAATGCATTTCCAATAGCATTATATATTTTCTTATCTGGATACCATTCATCATATGGATATGTATGCCATTCCCCCCAGAATCCTAAAAGTCCACATTCAATGAAACCTATTCTAGGATCTCCATCATACTTTTCTCCAAACTTCTTGATAAAAGATTTTAATGCCTTTTTAAGATTTTCATCAGTATAATCTGGACAAAATCCTTCACTTCCATCTAAATCATATTCATAAGTTTCAAGCCCATCACGCAATAGAAATTCTGGTATCCCGCTTTCAGAACCAGGATTATCTAAATAAAATCTTATTACTGCCTGATTTCCATTTTCCTGTGCCTTATCTAAACATTCTTCAAGCTCTGCCCAGTCAAATTTATGATAACCCTTCTGTACATGATTTAATGGTATAGCATAATACTCCATGCTATGTGGAAAATCTGTTCCTTCACCATCTTCCCATGAAACAAACCCTGATAGTGGATTATCTGCAGGTTTTTCTGCACTTTCTAATACTCTCTCACAAATAA
>JBJEJM010000217.1:0-14027 GCA_051878075.1 Clostridium sp.
ATAAATAAAAAACCCAGAAATATTTAGAACATCATTTATATTAATGATGTTTTAAATACTTCCAGGTTTTATAATTTCTAATTAATAACTTAGAATAATTCGCTTTTTTTATCTCTAATCATAAGATTATCAATTATTTCTTTTGGATTTTCGCCTTCAAATAATACTTTATATAAGCCATCAGTTATAGGCATTGATATTCCCATCTTTTCTTTTAACTGATAAAATGCTCTGCAGGCCTTAACACCTTCAACTACCATTCCTACTTCATCTAAAGTCTCATTTAAAGATTTGCCTTTACCTATTAAAAATCCAGCCCTTCTATTTCTTGAATGTTTTGATGTACATGTTACTATTAAATCTCCCATTCCTGTAAGACCATAAAAAGTCTCAACTCTTCCGCCTAATGCTGTTCCTATTCTGCTTATTTCTTTCATACCTCTAGTCATAAGTGCTGCTTTTGTATTATCACCATAACCAAGACCATCAAGGATTCCAGCTGCAAGAGCTATTATATTCTTAACAGCTCCACCAATTTCCACTCCGATTATATCATCATTAGTGTAAATTCTAAGATTAGGAGTCATAAATAAATCCTGTACCTCAAAAGCATAATCCATAACATCAGATGTACTTACAAGAGTTGTTGGTAACTTTTCAGCAATTTCCTCTGCATGGCTTGGTCCAGATAATATGACTACTGGATTATTTAATTCTTCCTTTATTACAACTGATAATCTCTTGTCACTATCTTCTTCTATTCCTTTTGCAATAGAAATTATAGGTACATCTTCTGGAATGTTTCCTTTAATACTTCTGCATATACTTCGAATGACATGAGAAGGTACAGATAATACTATATAATCTGCACCTTCAACTGCTTTTTTTATATCTTCAAAAGCTGTAACATTGTCTGGAATTATTATATCTTTAATGTACTTTTCATTCGTTCTTTTAATATTAATTTCATCCACAACATTTTTATCTCTGTTGTATATGTTAACAATATTATTTTTTTCTGCAAGCAGTACAGCAAGTGCTGTACCAAAACTTCCTCCGCCTAGAAAAGTAACTTTACTCATACAATTATTCCTTTCTTTGTCTATACTCTATCTGTATACCAGTTCCTTTAAAGTCAAAGCTGTCTCTCAATTGATTTTCAAGATATCTTTCATATGAGAAATGTCTTGCCTCTGCATCATTCACAAAGAATACAAACTTTGGTGGTCTTGTTGCAACTTGAGTTGCATAGTAAATTTTCATTCTCTTAAGACCTACAACTGGTGGCTCTTTCATTAGAACTGCCTTGCTTATTACATCATTAAGAATTCCTGTTGAAACTCTCTTGTTATAATTATCATAGCACTTTTTAGCCATTTGTAAAACCTTATGTGTTCTTTGACCTGTTAAAGCAGATATAAATAAGTATTCTGCATAGTTAATGAATTTTAACTTGCTTTGTAATTCTCTTTTGAAATTATCTAATGTTTTATCATCTTTTTCAACAAGATCCCATTTATTAACGATAACCATAATGGCTTTTCTCATTTCATGAGCATATCCAATTATCTTTTCATCCTGCTCAGTTATTCCTTCTGTAGCATCTATCATTAATATACATACATCAGCTCTTTCAATTGCAGCATATGTTCTTACTACGCTATATCTTTCAATTTCTTCTTTTACTTTGCTCTTTCTTCTAAGACCAGCAGTATCTATTAATATAAATTTTCCTTCTTCAGTTTCAAGTTCACTATCGATAGCATCTCTTGTAGTTCCTGCAACTTCTGAAACTATAACTCTATCTTCGCCCAGAAGCTTATTTATTAATGAAGATTTACCTACATTAGGCTTACCGATCATAGCAATTCTTATGTACTCATCTTCATCCTGCTCATATATAGAACTGTCAAAATTCTCAACGACTCTATCAAGCATATCTCCAAGTCCTAAACCTTGAGAAGCTGATATTGTTATAGGATCTCCTATACCTAAATTATAGAATTCCCATGCATTATCTTCTTCTTTTAATGAATCAACTTTATTAACTACTAATACTATTGGTTTTTTACTTTTTCTAAGCATAGTAGCAACTTCATGGTCTGCTGCAGTTAATCCTTCTTTACCATCAACTATAAATACTATAACATCAGCTGTTTCTATAGCTATATTTGCCTGTCTTCTCATCTGTTGTACTATTATATCATTTCTTTCAGGTTCAATACCACCTGTATCAATCATTGTAAATGTATGATTAAGCCATTCAGCTTCTGCATAAACTCTATCTCTAGTAACTCCTGGTGTATCCTGAACTATAGATATTCTCTTTCCTGCTAATCTATTAAATAATGTTGACTTACCAACATTTGGTCTTCCAACCATAGCAACTATTGGTTTTGCCATTATTCTTCCTCCTCTTTATATTCATTAATCTTCTGAATTAAATCTTCTCCTGTAAAATCAACTACTATAACTTTAACATCTAGAGCTTCTTCAATGTCCTTTATCTTAGTATCATCAAGCATAATCTGTTCTGTAGAATCTGCAAGCTCATATCCTTTTCTAAACATATTATTAGACATTATTAAATACTTGCTTTTAATAACACCTTTCATCTGTTCTATTATATCAGTACCAGTCAAAAGACCAGCTATAGTAATTGTTTTGCCAAAGTAATTATTAATTATAGCATATACGTCCAGCTGTATGTTAGGATTTTTTTCTTTAATTTTCTTTGCACCTTCGCATATTTCAGGATATGCTAAAGTTCCTGTAACTATTGAAAAACTCCCTTTCATTTCTGTATCCAGATCTTCAACTGTTTCATCTATGGCATCTCTGAAGCATCTTACCATACCTACACCATCTTCAATCTGATGATAATTATCATAAAATTCTGCATCAGGAATTGGTTTTTCTGCCACCAGATAGAATTCATCAGATAATCTCACAAATGGTCCACCAGTCTCTTTAACATATTGTTTTTGAAGTTCCTCAACTCTTTCAATCTCACGTGCTGACTCTTCTTTAGTATATGTTCTTACATGAGCAAGATTTTCTCTATACTTTGTTATACCTATGGGAACTACTGCTACACTGTTAACTTGTGGAGATAATTCATACAAATCTTTAATCGTACTAATTAGCTCATCTCCATTGTTAATATCAGGTATTGAAACTATTTGTGCATTCATTTCTATACCTGCATCAGCAAGTCTCTTCATTCTATCCAGTATATTTCCTGCAAATCTATTGTTAAGCATTTTAACTCTCAACTCTGGATTTGTTGTATGTACAGAGACATTTATAGGACTTATGTGATAATTAATTATTCTATCTATATCTTCTTCCTTCATATTTGTTAATGTAACAAAGTTTCCCTGAAGAAAAGACAGCCTTGAATCATCATCTTTAAAGTATAAACTTTCTCTCATTCCTTTTGGAAGCTGATCTATAAAGCAGAAAATACATTTATTACTGCATCTCTTAGCCTTATCAATTAATCCTCCTCCAAATTCAATTCCTAATTCTTCACCATAATCCTTTTCTATTTCGATTTCCCAAACTTCTCCGCTGTCAGCTTTTTCAATTTCAACTAAAAGCTCTTCATCATCTGCAAGAAATTTATAATCTATAATATCTTTTACTTCTTTACCATTAATAGAAATAAGTATATCATTTTTTTCAATGCCAACTTCTTCAGCAATACTTCCAGGAGTTATATTCTTTATAATACTTCTCATTTTTTCACTCCTCTATTATAACATACTGTCTTTGTTATATTACATTATCAAAGACTTTAAGTCAATAAAATTGAATATATGTTAAATTACATAAAGGTAGTAGTATATTTAATCTTAATATGCCATCTCCTTAATATATATTTTTTCCCAAAATATATATTGACATTCAAAAATAAAATATAGCTATCGAATAATGAATAAACTGCTTCTTTTTTTAATTAACATGGTTCAGTTCATCCTTAATACGATAGCTCATTTTTAACCTAATTCAAATAACATTATATATATTGTACTTTTTCTTCTTTTTGTATTAATACCGTAAAAATTTCTGAATTTTTCAAACTTTCTGTTATAAAATTTTCCTGACTATTTATTTTTTCACCGATTATCGCTTTTTTTGTATATTCCCCATTTGATTTTAATTCCCTTGCTTTTACATTATCCTTAAGTATTATTTCTATCATGTCATTTATTCTGGCTTTTAATTTATCATCCAAAATAGGGCAGGCTACTTCAACACGTTTTTCAGTATTTCTTGTCATAAAGTCAGCAGATGATATATATATTTTTTGATCTTCGCCATTACCAAAACTATATATTCTTGAATGCTCTAAAAATCTTCCCACAATACTTGTTACTTTAATATTTTCAGTATATCCTTTTATTCCTGGAACAATACAGCAGATTCCTCTTACAATTAAATCTATTTTTACACCTGAACATGAAGCTTTTGAAAGTTCTTCAATAATCTCAATATCTGTTATAGAATTTATTTTTATGATAATTCTGCCCTTTTCCTTTTTATCAGCTTCCTGTCTTATCAATGATATTATTTTGCTTTTTAATTCAAATGGTGACACTAAAAGCAGATTATATGATCCATTCAAATTAGCAATTGCCATATTCTTAAAGAAATTAACTGCATCTCGTCCAATCATTTTATTTGATGTTAATAATGATAAATCTGTATAAAGCTCTGCAGTTTTTTCATTAAAATTTCCAGTACTGATGTGAGTAAAATACGTAATCTGATTTTTTTCCATTTTAGTTATAAGACAAATTTTAGAATGAACTTTAAACTCTTCAAATCCATAAATAACTCTACATCCTGCTTCTTCAAGTATTTCAGACCAGTCTATATTGTTTTTTTCATCAAATCTTGCACGAAGTTCAATTATTACAGTAACATCTTTTCCATTTTCAGCTGCTTCGCATAAATATTCTACAAGTCTTGCCTTTTTTGCTAATCTATATATACATATTTTTATTGATACTACAGCTGGATCATTAGCTGCTTCTTTTACAATTTGCAAAAAGGGTTTCATACTTTCAAATGGATAAGAAAGTAATATATCATTTTGTTTCACTTGTTCCATAATACTTTGATCTAATAATAATTGATTTGATTTTTGTGGAGAAAAACTTGGATAACTTAATTTCATTTTTAATGCTAACGATATTTTATTTTTTATAGCTTGTATATAATCTATTTTCATTGGAGATTTAGTGTAAAATATCTGCTTCTTATTTATTTTAAACTTTTTACAAAAGAAATCTTCAAATTTCCTGCTAAGTTCTTGTCCAACTTCTAACCTTACTACAGCTAATCTTTCACGTTTTGATAAAATCTTTTTCATCATATACCTAAAATCTTCATCAATATCAAATGAATCATCATCTTCAGTTGTAATATCTATATCTGCATTTCTTGTTACACAAATATAATTCTTTTCAATTACATTGTACATATCAAAAACTTCATCTACATATTCTAAAATAATTTTTTCAGTGTTTATATACTTAATTTCTCGGCTATCTGGTAAAAAGATTATGTCTGGAACTGTAGATGGAACTGGTATTATTCCAAAAACTGATTTACCCTTGCTCTTTAAAATTGTCACTATGTTTATAACCTTATTAATTAAATGTGGAAATGGATGATGTGTATCAATTATTTGTGGTGATAATATAGGTAATATCTGATGCTTAAAATATTGCTTTACATAATCACGTTCAGTGTTATTAAGCTCATTCATAGAAACTGATGATATTCCATAAGATTTTAAATTATTTTCTATTTCATAATAAATCTTTTCTTTTTTTCTGTATAGTGGTTTCATTTCTTCATAAATTCTATTAAGCTGCTCGCCAGGTGTCATTCCTGATCTCTTATCAATTTTATTTTTGTGAAGAATTGATAAATCGAACAGACTTCCTACCCTCACCATAAAGAATTCATCTAGATTACTGATAAATATAGATACAAACAATAATCGTTCTAAAAGCGGCACTTCTTTATCTTCTGCTTCTTCTAAAACACGCTCATTAAATTTTAACCATGATAATTCCCTATTTTGGGTATATTGAAACTTTTTATCACTCATTTTTACTATAGCTCCCTTCCTTTGTTTGTAACATAATTAATTATTTTTCTTCCCTAGAACTTCTTTGCCTTTATCTGCTTCATCATTTGTTACAGAATCTTTAGATTTGAACTCATCTATACTATCATTTTTAGTATCAGATATATGTGGATGTTTTTCCTCAATATTTATTTTTTCTTTACTCTTAACTACATTTTGATCAAAATTTAGATTATCAGACTTTTTCTCAGCATTAGCATCTTCTTTACTACTTTCATCTTTTTTGTATTGACTTTTATTATTTATCACATTATCTATAAGATACCCTTCTCTTACTCCATATTCACTTAATTTTATAACTTTACAGTTATAGAATTTCATAATTGTTTTTAAAATTATCATTCCTGTTGGGATAGTATGTATTCTGTCTGGTACAATTTCAAGTATTTCTGAAATTGCTATCTGAGGCTTATCTTCAAAAATATCTATTAATTTCTTTATATTTTTCCTTGTTATCTCTTTATTATCTTTCTCTAGTTCAAAAAAATCCTGACTTAATTTAAAAGTTCCTCTAACGCTTCCACCAATCCCGTACATTTCTGAATAATCATTATTTTCTAAATCTATTTTTTTTAATTCTTCTAAAACATCCTTCTTTATCTTCTTACCTTCCTCTTGAGTTGGAATAAGTCTTTTAACATATTTTTTGTACATATTAAGTGAACCTATTGGAATGGACAAAGATTTTTCAATATTTTTATTTTTAACAAAAACTATTTCTGTACTTCCTCCTCCAATATCCAGTATTATTCCATTATTTATATCTTTTTTATATGTTACTCCAACATAATCATAAAAAGCTTCTTTTTCTCCTGAAATTACATTTATATCAATATTAGTTTCATTTTGTATCTTTTTAACAGCTTCTTCAGTGTTTTTAATATTTCGTAATGATGCTGTAGCAAAAACAAATAATTTTTTTAATCCTATTCGCTCTATTATCATATTGTATTCATTTAAAGTATCTATAGCTTTCTCTATTCCCTTGTCAGATAAAATCCCGTTATCATTTATATAACTTGCAAGGCCTACAACTCTTTTCTTATTCAGCATTGGCCTTATCATACTATCTTCCACTTCATATAATGATAATCTAATAGTATTTGATCCTATATCAATAACTCCAAACATTTTTATCACCTCATACATCTATTAATTAATAGCAATATTTTTATACATAAAATTTCATCAATATATCTTAATATGTAATTAGTACTAAATAAATTAATCTATATATCAATTTACATTAATTTATTTAGTACTTCTTTGTGCCATTTTCATATTCACTTATTAAATCAGCTATATATGAATTTATCTATTCATTTAAATCAACATAAACTCCTTTTTTAGAAAATATAGTCCATTCACATATATTAGTCACATGATCTGCTATTCTTTCTAAATATTTTAGTACAAATAACAGATGTGTCCCATCATTAACAAGATTATCTTTTTCCTTAATTATGCTGATTATCTTCTCAAATAAAGATTTATATAAATTATCAATTTTATCATCTTCTTTACAGATATCATATGCTAGTCCAACATCATTATTAATATATGAATCAGTTGCTATCTTAATCATTGACCTTACTTTTCGATCCATATCCCATAAATCTTCTAAATTTCCATTAAACACACTAAGACTTCTTCCAATTCTCTTTGTAAGCTTACATACATCCACTGCATGATCTGCCATTCTTTCTAAATCAGTAACTATCTTTGAAGCTGCAAATACCCTTCTTAAATCTGTAGCTAAAGGTTGTTCTGTTGCTATAAATTTAATGCATTCTTCTTCAATCTTTTTATGCATTTCATCAACAGTATCATCATTTTTAATTACTAATTCAATTTTGTCTACATCATAGTTTTTTAAACATAAAATACTTTCATACAATTGCTTTTCAACCAGACTAGTCATACTAATCAAATTATTTTCGATATTTTTAACTTTTGCATTTTGTGTTTCTCTGGTCATTTATATTTCCCCCTTTTTAACCGAATCTTCCTGTAATATAATCCTCTGTTCTCTTATCCTTTGGATTGTAGAAAATATCTTCTGTTTTACCAAATTCAACAACTTCACCATTTAAGAAAAATGCTGTTTTATCTGCTATTCTTCCTGCCTGCTGCATATTATGAGTAACAATGATTACAGTATATTTTTTCTTAAGTTCATCCATAAGTTCTTCCATTTTGGATGTAGAAATCGGATCTAAAGCTGATGTAGGTTCATCCATCAATATAACTTCTGGTGAAACTGCAAGTGTTCTAGCTATGCAGAGTCTCTGCTGCTGACCTCCTGACATTCCAATTGCACTTTCTTTTAATCTATCTTTTGTTTCATCCCAAAGTGCTGCTCCTCTTAAACTTTTTTCAACAATTTCATCTAATTGACTTTTATTTTTTATTCCATGTATTTTAGGACCATAAGCTATATTATTATAAATAGACATTGGAAATGGATTAGGTCTTTGAAAAACCATGCCTATTCTTTTTCTTAAATGAATTTCATCATAATCTTTATATATATCTTTTCCTTCAAATAAAACTTCACCATCTATTTTTACGCAGTCAATTAAATCATTCATTCTATTTATTGTTCTTAAAAAAGTCGACTTACCACATCCTGATGGCCCTATTAATGCTGTAACTTCATTTTTATTTATACTTATATTTATATTCTTAAGAGCTTGTTTTTCTCCATAATATAAATTTAAATTTCTAGTTTCTATAATACTCATGATTTCCTCCTACTTACCGCTATAAGCTTTCATTAATCTATTTCCTATTACTTTTGCAAGAATGTTAAATAATAAAACTGCTATTATAAGTACTGCAGCTGTACCATTTGCTATTTGAGCTGCATCTGGAACTATTCCTTCTGAATTAAGCTTCCAGATATGCACGGCTAAAGTTTCAGCTGGTCTGAATAAAGAAAACGCTGATTGGCTTCCTGTCAGACTAATTTCTGAAAAGTTTAAATTCTTTGAACTCAATCCTGCTGTATAAAGAAAAGCTGCTGCTTCACCAAATATTCTTCCAGCTGCAAGAAGTATACCTGTTATTATTTCACTCATAGCTGTTGGAAGTGTAAGCTTCATTATAGTCTGCCATTTAGTAGCACCAAGTCCTAGTGATGCTTCCTTTACTCTTTTACTGGCTGATCTAATGGCATCTTCACATATTCTTGTCATGGAAGGTATATTTAATATACTTACTGATAAAGCACCTGCAAGTATTGAATATCCCCATCCTGCCATATTAACAAAAACTAATAAACCAAACATACCAATTACTATAGAAGGCAATGATGACATTGTTTCAAGACACATTCTTATAAAATTAACTATAGGACCCTGTTTTGCATATTCAGCTAAATATATTCCTGATCCAATACCTATTGGTATAGTTATTAAAAGTGATACTATAAGCATGTAAAATGAATTGAATAACTGTGGACCAATTCCTCCGCCTGCTCCTGATATTTTAGGCTTTCCAAATAAAAATGATGGTTTTAACATGCTTCCACCTTTATATAAAACATAAGCAATAAATGCGCCTAATAAAGTTACTATAAATATACTTATTATATAAAATACAATAGTTGCAATTTTATCTGCTCTTTTTGAATTCATTATTTACTGCACCTCTTCCCAATAAATCTAACTAATAATATGAATAGAAATGATATGATAAGAAGAATAAGTGCTAATGACCACAATGCATCATTCCACATTGTTCCGCCTACTGTATTTGCCATATCCATAGTTATAACACTTGTTAATGTAGACATTGAAGAAAAAATGCTGTCAGGTATCTTTACTGTATTTCCAATTACCATCTGAACTGCAAGTGCTTCTCCAAATGCTCTTGCAATTCCAAGAACAATTCCTGTAAGTATTCCAGATTTAGCTCCTGGAACTATAATTTTATATATTGTCTGCCATCTTGTTGCTCCAAGTCCATATGACGCTTCAATATGATCCTTTGGTATAGTTTTTATAGCATCAATACTTAATGTAGCAATTGTAGGTAAGATCATTAAAGCCAAAACTAATATTCCAGAAAATAATGAATATCCCATCCCACCAAAATGACTTTTTACAAATGGAACTAAAACAGAAATACCAACCCACCCATAAACAACTGATGGTATTCCAACTAAGATTTCTAAACAAGGTCTTATAATTTTACCTCCAACCCCTTTTGCTATTATATTTGTAAAAATAGCAAGGCTGACTGCTATTGGTGCACTTATTATTATGGCACCAACCGATACTAAGGTTGAACCAATAATAAAAGCCAAAGCTCCAAAGGAAGGCTCTTCCTGACTAGGCTGCCAGTTATCACTAAATAAAAATTGAGTTATACTATACCCATCTTGTGTAAATATTTTAATGCCTTTAGATGCAATAAATAAAATTATTGATATTGTTATTAAAATTATTAATATGCCACAAAATCCCGAAAATCCCTGACCTATATATTCATTTTTTAGCCTCTCCTTAAAACTTCTTTTCTCCATTTTACTCATCCTTAACATAAATTTATTTTCTTAATATCCTCTTAACATTTTAAAGGAAAATATAAGTGCTTTTAATTAAGCACTTATATTTAAGTTCTTCAGTTTTTCAAATCTTATTTAACTTTCATTTCTGTGCCTGAAATAAATCCTAAGTTTTCTAAGCTGTCTTTATTATCATTACTTGATATAAATTCTATAAATGCTTTTGATGCTTCATCTGGTTCACCCTTAGTATACATATGTCCCCATGACCAGAAAGGATATGATCCATCGCATATATTTGCTTTATCATCACTCTTACCATCAATCTTTACAGCTGATAAAACTTCTTTTGCTTCATCTGTATTCATATAAGCAAGTCCTAAATAACTGATAGCCCCTTCATTTTGTTTCATAGCTGTTAATACTGCACCATTTGAATCCTGCATAACACCTATTGAATCATTTTCTAAACTTTTATCTCCATCTAAGATTTTTTCTTCAAATGTAGCTCTTGTACCTGATCCACTTTTTCTATGAACTACGAATATTTCTTTATCTGGACCTTTAGTTCCATCAGCTTTAGTTATCTGATTCCAATTTGTTACTTTGCCTGAGAATATATCTTTAATTTGATCTTTTGTTAAATTATCTATTCCTAATGATTTGCTTACTACAACTGCAAATCCTTGTGCTACAACTTTATGATCCACCAATTGTTTTGCCTGATCTGCCTCTAATTTATCTTCAGCAAATATATCTGAATTTCCAATATTAACAGTTCCATCCAAAACCTGAGTTAAACCTGTTCCAGATCCTCCTGCCTGTGCACTTATTTCTACCCCTGGATCTTTTTCATTAAACTTTTCAATTGATTGTTCCATTAATGGCAATAATGCTGAAGATCCGCTTATTGTTATTGATCCACTAAGATTTCCTTCTTGAGCACCATTATCACTGCTGCTTCCACATCCAATCATTCCTGCTCCAACTACAGTTACTAATAAAGCACTGGCTAATAATTTTAAAGATTTCTTTTTCATCTTAATTTCCCCCGATCAAAAATTTTATTCCTTTTTTGATTTCTTCGTTCTACAATTCATATGATATACTTCACACGTTAAAAACCTATTATGTATTTGTTAAGTTATATTAGAGTAATGTTAAAAAAATTTAACCTATTTTTTTCAAATTATAATAGTTTTACATTATTTTAATATTATTCCCTCAAAAACATACTTAAAATTATTATTTGCTGTATATATAAACAAAAAGAGCAGAAAACAAAATTCTGCTCTTTTCTAACTATTATTAATATTGTGTTAAATATGTGGAATCTTAACTTCAAATGTACTTCCTTCACCAAGCTTACTTTTAACATTAATTTCACCATTAAATATTTTAACAATATGCTTAACAATGGCCAAACCTAATCCAGTTCCACCTTTTTTCCTTGATTTATCTACTCTATAAAATCTCTCAAATATACGTGAAATATCTTCATCTGGTATTCCTAAACCATTATCTTTAACAGTTAAATAATAATATCCCCCATCACTATTTGTTGATATTTTAACATACCCATCTTTTTCTTTTGAATATTTAATAGCATTTTCAACTAAATTTAATACAAGCTGATAGAATTTATCCTTATCACCCAATATAAATTCTCCACTATTGTCATCAAATTCAATAGATACTCCTTTATTTCTTGCTGTTTTTCTTACAATATTAATAGCTTCCTCAATAACCAGCCTTGGTGAGAATTCTTCAACATCACAAACAAGGTTGCTTTCAATATTGGATAACACTAATATATCATTTATAAGTCTTGTAAGTCTTTCTGCTTCTTTATCTATAATATCTAAAAATTTCTGTCTGGTAGCATTATCTTCTACTATTCTCAAAGTTTCTGCAAAACCTTTAATTGAAGTCAATGGAGTTTTCAATTCATGAGACACGTTAGCAACAAACTGGCTTCTCATAAGCTCAACCCTTTTCATATCCGTTATATCTTGAAAACTTATAACTTTGCCAAGACTTACTTTCTTATCTAACATTTTAGATTTCTTAATCTTAATATTTCTTTCAATAGGATGTAGAATTGTGATTTCTCTATCATTCTCTTCTGGATTATTTAAAAAATCATTTATTTCATGATCAGAAATATAATCTGTCAGTTTCTCACCTGTAATATTTTTCTTAATACCCAAAAGAAGCTCTGCAGAAGGATTTATTGAAATCACTTTATTTTCATTGTCTACTGCTATAATTCCGCTATCCATACTATTAAATATAGTTTCCAATTTAGTCTGGTTATTCACTACTTCCTGCATTTTATTCTGAAGTTCATCTGCCATATGATTAAAGCTTTTGCTCAATGTGCCAAGTTCATCAATACTGTTGACT
Source organism: Clostridium sp. (assembly GCA_051878075.1). GTDB lineage: Bacteria > Bacillota > Clostridia > Clostridiales > Clostridiaceae > Clostridium. The sequence goes on from JBJEJM010000217.1 coordinate 13,083, forward strand.
TTTGCCCTTATCTTATAATCACCATTAGCCATTTTTAATGTTACCTCTTCAAGCTCTTTTACCGGTTCAATTATTTTTCTTACTAATCTTAATGATAAGAATATTGAAAAAATCATTGTAACAACAACTACGGGAATATAGTATTTTATTCTTGATTCCTGCATAGTTTTTATTGTATTTACAGGTACAGAGCTTCGTATTATGAGCTCATCATTAATTTTAGTTGCATAATAAATATAGTTTAAATTCATTGTTTTGCTATATCTGCTTACATAACCTTCTCCATATTTCAATGCCATTTTTACTTCTTCTCTATCTATATGATTTTGGCTTGTCATACTTGTACTATCGTATAAAACACTTCCATCAGCTTTAATAAGTGTAAATCTTATTTTCATGCCATTGATTTCTATATTATCATACTTTTCTATTTCATTTTCAATTTCATTTCCTGACTGTAAAATTAAATAATTAATACTTTTAAGAGAATCTTTTGCACTATTTATCTGCTCTACATTTATAATTACTGTAAATAATGATGTAATTATTAATATTGCAGATAAAACTGTTATTATAACTAAACTTAAAATTTTATTCTTCATACTTTTAGAACGGATTAAATCTATATCCGACTCCTCTTATAGTTTCTATGAATTTTGGATTTTTATCATCCTCTTCTATTTTTTTTCTTAAGTATCTTATGTGCACATCTACAGTTCTTGTTTCTCCAATGTACTCATAGCCCCATATTTTATCCAAAAGCATTTCTCTTTTAAGTATTTTACCTTTATTTTTTATAAGTATCTGAAGAAGTTCAAATTCTTTTAGGGTAAGGTCAACTTTCCTACCCTTTATAATAACTTCATGACGTTCAAAATCCACCTTAAGGTTTTTTGATTCATATACATCATTTTCTTCTTCATTAAATACAGCTGTTCTTCTTAA
>JBJEJM010000217.1:14127-46807 GCA_051878075.1 Clostridium sp.
ACAATATGCTCTTCATCATCCACTATTAATATTTTTTCCTTAGTCATTACATATATCCCCCTTAATGTAAAATAACAAAAGCAAACATTCTCCCATATGAGCCTTCTGATTTTCTATATGAATGTAATTTAATACTATCACAACAATATGTGCATAAATTTAAACTATTTATATTGTCCTCTTTGACTCCAGCATTTTTTAAATCCTGCTCTATACACGCTTCTAAATTTAAATTTCTATTATTAAATAACACATTGCAATCGATGTCACTCTTTTTTTCTATAAACTTTTCTTTAAGTTCTTCTGATACTTCATAGCAGCACTTTCTTATATGAGGTCCTATATATACCTTAATATTTTCTGCGCTGCATCCATATTCCTTTTTCATTTTTTCAACAGTCTTATAAGTTATTGATTCAAAAGTTCCCCTCCAGCCGCTATGTACTGCTGCTGCAACTCCTTTATTATCATCTACAATAATTACTGGAACACAATCTGCTGTAAAAACTCCTATTATAACTTCTTTTTCTTTAGTGATAATAGCATCCCCTTCATTATCATTAAAATTGCTTTCTAAATTGTAATCTAATATTTTATCACTATGTATCTGCTTTAAATATGCTACCTCTCTTACATTAAATGTATCTTTTAATGAATTTAGTTCTCTAATACCATTTTCGGTATTCCTATTAAAGCTTCTTTCTTTCTCTGCATTAGTAAATACTACTTCAAAATTTTTTTCTTTAAATTTTATAAAGTCTTCTTCTCTATCCATTGATTTAAAATTAATAAATTCCACTTTTTTCCTCCTAAAAATAGTTTGAAATTATTTTGATATATTTTCTTCTTACATAATATTAACATTATTATTAACCATATGTAGTATTTTTAACCAAAGTTTAACCTCATTATAACAATTTTACATACAAATAATTATATTTCAATATAGAAATATCATAAAAAATGGATATCGAATATACATTTCAACATCCACAATAGCATCAATATTTATGTTATTAAATTTTTTATTTCTTCTAAAAAAGTGTTAATATCTTTAAACTGTCTATATACCGATGCAAATCTCACATAAGATATCTCATCTACCTCTTTTAATCTAACCATTACCATTTCACCAATATCCTTTGATGGTATTTCTGTAAGCATACTATTTGATATTGTTTTTTCAATATCACATGCCATGTCCTCAATTTGTTTTCTTGAAACAGGTCTCTTCTGACATGCAATTATGAGTCCATTTATTATTTTTTCTTTATTAAAATTCTCCCTTGTCAGATCTTTTTTAATTACTAAAATAGGAAAATCCTCTATTTTCTCATACGTAGTATACCTTTTATTGCATTTTAAACACTCTCTTCTTCGTCTAATTGTAGAATTATCATCAGTCGACCTTGAATCCACAACCTTACTTTCCTCAAATCCACAAAAAGGACATTTCATCTCTTACTCACCTCGCAGTTGTCTCTAGTTATAAATATTATACCTATTTTTCATTGATATTACCATATTATTTTTCATCTATATTTTTATTTGCTTTTACTAAAATTACATCTGAACCTATTTTTACAATATCACTCCATAAGATTTCTATATTATCATCTTTTGAAAACCATGATTTTATTTCACCAGGTAATATCAAGGAAATTATTTTATTTGTATCACAATCAATTTTAAAATCACTTATATATCCAATCTTACTTCCTGTAAGTATATCAATAACTTCCATATTTCTCATTGCATTAAGTGAATGTAATTCTAAATCCATACCAATCCTCTACCCCTTTTCATTATCATATTAGTATCTTAGTCTTATACTATTAAATATATGCTGATTAAATAATCTAAATTATAAAAACTGGCATCTATGATACCAGTTTTTATACATGTTTTCGCATATGTTTTAACGCTGTCTTTTCAAGTCTTGAAACCTGAGCTTGAGATATACCTATTTCATTAGCAACTTCCATTTGAGTTCTTCCATTAAAAAAACGTAGATTTAAAATTAATTTTTCACGATCTGTAAGCTTTTTCATTGCCTCTTTTATAGAAATGTTTTCAAGCCAATTTTCATCTGTATCTTTTGAATCACTTATTTGATCCATTACATATATTGCATCACCACCATCATGATAAATTGGTTCATATAATGACACTGGATCTTGTATTGCATCTAATGCAAATACCACTTCTTCTCTTGGTAGTTCTAACTCTTTTGCAATTTGTGAAATTGTTGGTTCTTTATTATTATCTTTGATAAATTTTTCTCTGGCAACTAGTGCTTTATACGCAATATCTCTTAAAGATCTGCTGACCCTTATAGAATTATTATCTCTTAAATATCTTCTTATTTCACCTATTATCATAGGTACTGCATAAGTTGAAAATTTAACATTTTGTGATAAATCAAAATTATCTATAGATTTCATTAACCCTATACATCCCACTTGAAATAAATCATCAATATTTTCGCCTCTATTATTAAAACGCTGAATAACACTTAATACTAACCTCAAGTTACCTTTTATAAAAGTTTCTCTTGCATTTTTATCTCCAGCTTTCATTTGAAGAAGAAGTTGTTTCTTTTCTTTTTCTTTTAATACTGGAAGTTTAGAAGTATTAACACCACATATTTCCACCTTATTAATTATCATAAGTATCAATCCCTTCGGAAGTAATAATCCATCGCATTAAACATTATTTCCGATAGCAAATACTTTTATACTAATAGACAAACTAAATCATTCTATTTATTTCTTTTTTTAATCTCTTGATTATTTTTTTTTCAAGCCTAGATATATATGATTGGGATATTCCAAGCATATCTGCAACTTCCTTTTGTGTTTTTTCTCTCGTACCATTTAACCCAAATCTTAATTTGACTATTTCTTTTTCTCTATCATTTAAACTTTTTAGTGCCATAAATAGAAGTTGTTTATCTACTTCATCTTCTATAAGATTATATACTGTATCATTTTCTGTACCTAATATATCTGATAGTAAAAGTTCATTTCCATCCCAGTCAATATTTAAAGGTTCATAAAATGAAATTTCAGCTTTTACTTTACTGTTTCTCCTTAAATACATTAGTATTTCGTTTTCAATACATCGAGAAGCATATGTCGCAAGTTTTATTTTTTTTTCTGGATTAAAGGTATTTACAGCTTTTATCAAACCTATAGTTCCTACTGAAATTAAATCTTCAACATAAACTCCTGTATTTTCAAATTTTCTTGCAATATAAACTACAAGCCTTAAATTTCTTTCTATTAATGTACTTCGTATTTTCTCATCACCATCATTTAATTTCTTTAATAAATCTTCTTCTTCATCTTTTGATAAAGGAGGTGGTAATGCATCATTGCCTCCTACGTAAAATAAATTTTTTCTAAATAACTTAAGCTTATATAGTAATTTATTTAAGAATAAAATTAACCTTTCCATATATATCCCCCTCTATAAAATTCCTCTTGATAACAAAGCATTAAACTCATCTTCTTTACTTAACTTTTCCACACAAGGACATACTATGGCATCTACTTGTCTATTCCAGAAATCCCCGCCTTTAATATTAATATCATTTATTCTTACCCCTTTTAAATTACCCCCATATCCAATTGAACTGTATGGTATATTGTACATATTTTTATTATTTAAATTAATTTTAGGAAAAAATTTTTCTTCTATAAGAATACAAGGAAGATTAGTAACTGGTTCCCTGAGTTCATTACCAGTATCTAAAAAACTACGAAAACTATATTCTTTACCATCTATTTGAAATTCCATTATATAAACATAATTGTTTACCGTTATCTTATCTCTTATATAATCAATAATTCTGCTTGAAAAAACATAAATACACATCAAAGAAAGTATAATATATTTAATTGAATACTTCTCTATTTTGAAAATTCCACCAAGCACATAATAATTTTGCTTTAAAGAAATCAAAAAACATAGTCCACTCAATGTAAAAGTAACCATTAAAAATATAATTAAAGCTTTTAATATACTAAGAAATTTAGTTTTTCCACATACCAGACGCAGCATTATATATGCTGTAATTAATTCAAATGGCATACTTCCTAAAATATTTAACTTAGGAACTATCAAAACAAAACTATAAATTCCTCCAATACATGCTGAAAGTAATAATCGATAAACTTTACATTTATGCTTTAAAAACTTTACAGTTATCGTTAGTAAAAACATATTAACAATAAAGTTTTCAAAAAAAAATACATCTGCGTAAACAATCAATATTAATCCTCCCATCTGTTTAAATTTTATTATAAACTCTTTCCCTTCAGAATTTTGTCACAATCACATATTAATAAATTATTTTTTGCATTTAACTTTTTACATATATTTACAGTTTGTTTTTCTCTTTACTTTTTTTATTTAAAACTAATCAAATCATAGTATGCAAATTATTTTTTTATATCTAAATTTGATATAAATTAAGATTTTAAATTATGTATATATGCAGAAAGGAATCCAAAAATTTGGATTCCTTTCTGCATATCAATACAATAAAATCTACATTATATATTATCTTACTAAAAATTCACATTAAACTATATGCTTTACCTTTCAATAGTCAATATAGATTATTCACAATATAAACTTTTCTACAAATTAAAAGTGCAGATGCCTCATCTACACTTCAAAACATATCTTTGCTAATGTTTTCTCTGTCTTCTTAAGAACACTGGTATATCTAAATCTTCTGGTTCATAAGTACTAGCAACTGGTTCCTGCTTCTGCTCTACAGCAGTTTCTTCTCTTACTGGTTCTTGTGCCACTGTATTTCTAACTTCTTGAGCATTATTTGAAGTTAATGTTGATTGATTGTTTTCACTTTCAAATCCAGTTGCAATAACAGTTATTCTTACTTCTTCTGTAAGTGTTTCATCAATTACTGCTCCGACTATTATATTTGCATCTGGGTCAACAGATTCACGTACTACATCAGCTGCATCATAAACTTCTAATGCACCTAAGTCTGCTCCTCCAGTAAAGTTGATGATTACATCTGTAGCTCCATCAATTGATGTTTCTAATAATGGGGATGATATTGCCTGTTTAACTGCATCTTGTGCTCTTGTATCACCTTTACCAAAACCAACTCCCATATGAGCTAAGCCTTTGTTAAGCATAACTGCTTTTATGTCGGCAAAATCCGCATTGATAACCCCTGTAATAGTAATAAGGTCAGATATCGCTTGAACACCTTGTCTTAAAACATCATCTGCTAATTTAAATGAATCTAATAATGTAGTTTTCTTATCAGCCATTGTAAGTAATCTCTCATTTGGAATGATTACTAATGTATCTACTTTTTCTTTAAGATTTTCTATTCCCATTTCTGCATGTCTCATTCTTCTTTTTCCTTCAAATGGGAAAGGTTTAGTAACTACACCTACTGTTAATATATCCATAGATTTAGCTATTTCTGCAACAATTGGAGCAGCTCCAGTTCCTGTTCCGCCACCCATTCCAGCTGTTATGAATACCATATTAGCACCTTTTATTGCTGCTGTTATCTCTTCTCTGCTTTCTTCTGCAGCTTTTTTACCTATTTCAGGGTTAGCACCTGCACCTAATCCTTTAGTAAGCTTTTCACCTATTTGAATTTTTTGATCTGCTTCTGAAAGTAATAATGCTTGTTTATCTGTATTTATAGCGATAAATTCTACATTCTTAAGTCCCTCAACTATCATTCTATTAACAGCATTGCTTCCGCCTCCACCGCAGCCAATTACTTTAATGTTGGTTAATTCTTGCATATCTGCTTCAAAATCTAACAAAACAATTCCTCCCTTTAGAAAATCTTATTAAAGAAATTTTTCAATTTATTTAATATATGATTTTCATTTTCATTATTGTGTAAATTTTCTGTGTCTTCATCTACTTTTTCTGCATTTTTATTATTTGGAATTATCTTATTGTCTCCTAATAAGATTAATCTATCATACACTTCTTTAACTAGTGCTAACGAAGTTATATTTTCTGAATTTTTTATTCCCAAATCAATATCTTTTATAACCTGTACTTTTATTTTGAAAATTCTACTAACGATTTCAACAATATCTTCAAAATAGCTTAATGCATCTCCATATAAAATTATACTACAAATTCTATCATAATGACCAGTCTTTTTTAACTCTATATTAATATGATTTAGTATTTCTTCGATTCTTGCATTGACAACTTCATAGAATAATTCCTTAGATACTTTTATAGTTCCAACTTCAATTTCATCTGAAACAGACTCATCATTATATAAAGTTTTGTAATTACTAGAATAAATCTTTTTAATATTATCAGCTTCTTGAAAAGAAAAATTCCCGCAAATAGCCAAATCATTTGAAATATTATTTCCACCTACTGGTACACTGCTTATGTATTTAACAACTGAATTAATATCAAATAAAGCTATATCAACATTTCCTGCACCAACATCAACAAGTACAGTATTTCCCTCATATTTATTTTCACTTAAAAAAATCTGCTTTCCTGTTATTATATTGCTTTTAATACTATTAAGTTTATATTTAGTTCCTTTAAAGATTTCATAATACTTTTCTATTTCTATTTTTTTGCCTATAACTAATGTTATATTCATTTCAAAGCTATCAGCTTTCCAATTAAGTATATCACCATATATTACCTGACTATTTATGATGTAGAAATTAATTATCTGATCAATGATGACTTCATTATCACTTAATGCAAATTCTTCTACAGCCTTCATTATTCCTTCATTAAGTGACTCATTTGTAACTTTTCCTTCATACAAATTCACTTTTACTGTAGTTTCACTAATTCTAATATTTCTTGAAGATACCCCAATAGTAACATCTTTAATATCTAATTTGGTTTTATCTTCTAATTCATCAAGTAAATTTTCCACTGAATTTCTACATTCATCAATATCAGTGATTACGCCTTTTTCTACGCCTTGTGACTTACAACTTTTTGTATACAATATTTCTAATTCATCATTTTTACTTTTTATTGCAATAGTTGCAGATAACTTTTTACTTCCAATATCTATAGCTGTTATTATCTCTTGTAACATTGCTCATTCTTTCCCTTCTTTGCAGAAAAAATTAAATACATAAAATATATTCAACATATTATAAAAAAGTCCTTCAAATATATGCTAAAATATTAATTTTTATTAGTTCTATGATTTTATTTTTTTATTTTGAATAAATTTAATTCATTCCTCATATATAAACATATTATAAATTTTGTAAAGTAAAATTTCAAGACAATAAAAAATTGCAATACTGTAATTTTTATTTATTGCTTCTTAACCAGGCTTCATATTCTTCCCTTAAAATAACATTGCTATTTACAAGCCTTCTTAAATCCATATCTATTGTCTGCATTCCAAATTTGCCCCCCATTTGAATAAAGCTGTTTATCTGTTCATAATTGCCTTCCCTAATAAGGTTTTTTATACTTGGCGTACAGACCATTATCTCCATTGCTGCAGTTCTTCCCTTACCTGATGCATTTGGAAATAGTAACTGCGATACAACTCCTCTCAATAATGATGATAATTGAATCTTAATTTCATTTTGATGTCCTGATTCAAATGAATTTATAATTCTATATATACTATTAGCTGCTCCCATATTATGAAGAGTTGAAAATACTAAATGTCCAGTCTGTGCAGCCCTCAATGCAGTTTCTATAGTCTCACGGTCTCTCATTTCTCCTACTAAAATAACATCAGGGTCCTGTCTTAACGCAGCTCTAAGCCCATCTGAATAACTCCTAGTATCTTGTCCTATCTCTCTTTGATTTACCATTGATTTTTTAGTTTCGTAAATATATTCTATTGGTTCTTCCAAAGTGATAATATGTTTTTCCTTTGTAGCATTTATCTCATTAATCATAGCTGCTAGTGTAGTACTCTTTCCTGAACCTGTAGGCCCTGTTACTAATACTAATCCATCTTTTAATTCTGTAAATTCTTTCAAGGCTCGTGCATTTGTTATATCACTTAGTTTGGGTATTTTCTCCTTAATGACTCTCATACATATTGAATATGCGTCCTTACATTTAAATGCATTTACTCTGAAGTTACTCAATCCTGGTTTATTATATTTAAAATCAATTTCCCCATTTTCTAAAAATTCATTAAATTTATCCGGAACCATATCCTCTATGTATTCTTTTACTACTTCATGAGGAATAGGATCTTCATATGCATTAACTAGATTCCCATCAATTCTGACCATAGGTATTAATCCTGATGTAATATGAATATCCGATACCCTTGTTATATCTATATGTTCGAGCAGCTTATCAATCTTTGCCATAACCTTCCTCCATACACCTAAAAGTTAGTTTTCCTTTCATTCAGTTTTGTAGATAAAAAAGTGCTATTATTAAAATAGCACTCTCATTCCATATATGTCAATATTAATTAAATATAGCACTTTATATTTTGTTTCATAAGTACAAGTAAATCAAGTTTTTGAATATAATTCTTTCTTTAGCTTTTTCAATGCTTTCTTCTCTATTCTTGATACGTATGAACGTGATATCCCTAAATCCTTTGCTATTTCCCTTTGAGTTTTGCATTTTCCATCAATTAATCCATATCTCATTATTAATATAGAGCTTTCTCTTCTAGTCAATGATTCACTCAGTTTTTTATATAAAGCCTTAACTTGCAGATTACTTTCTACTTTATCTAAAACACAATCTTTCTCACTGCTTAATATATCCATTAAGCAAAATTCATTGCCTTCCTTATCCACTCCAATTGGATCTTGGAGATAAACTTCACTTTTCTGCTTTTTATTATTTCTAAATAGCATTAAAATTTCATTTTCTATACATCTCGAAGCATAAGTAGCAAGCCTGGTTCCCTTTGTAGAATCAAATGAATCAATTGCTTTTATAAGCCCAACAGTTCCTATAGAAATTAATTCATCCACATCTTTATTTGGAAAAGAATATTTCTTCACAATATGAGCTACTAATCTTAAGTTTCTCTCTATCAATATACTCTTAGCATTTTTATCTCCTTCTCTGAGTTTTTTTAAATACATCTGTTCTTCTTCTTCATCTAATGGTACAGGGAAAGTATTGCTGTTTGATATATATCCTGTTAAAAAAAGGGAATTAAACACAAGCTCTACTAAGCTATTTAATATAAACACCTTTTTCCTCCATAACAGTGCTTCATATTATAATATGTCTTTATAGATTAAAAGTTGCTTATACTTATACAAAATTTATTTGCTGCACATATTCTCCACTATCTTTTTAAATATAGGAGCAGCTGTATCGCCACCACCTGCATCATTATTATTTGAATCCTTTATAAATTCAATATCTGGAGTAAATACAACCATAGTATATTTTTTATTATTATTTTCAAAATATCCAATAAACCATCCATGTGTCTTTCCATTACTGCCTGTTGCCGAACCAGTTTTTCCTCCAATATCCATATTTTCTATATCTGCTTTCTTCCCTGTTCCTTTTTTGACAACCTGCTTCATAGCATTCTGTACTAGTTTCGCTGTGGTTTCACTATATATTTTTCTTGTTTCTGTTGTAAATTCTTTTACTATGTTTTCATCTTTATCTAAAATTGCTTCAATAATATATGGTTTTTCATAAACTCCATTATTAACAATTGTATTGATAGCTCCAAGCATCTGAATAGGTGTTACATTCATACATTGACCAATTGAAATATTATTTATACCAGATTCTTCTTTGGGCATTTTTCCATTTGCTTCATTTCTGTTATCTCCCGAAAAATTCAATACAGAATTATATAATCCTTGTAATTTTGAATATTTTATAAGTTTATCATATCCCAATTTTGCTCCTATTTGAGCAAAAACATCGTTACATGAAATTTCAAATGCCTTTTCTATTGTAATTTTTCCATGGGGCATCTTGCATACATTTCCAGAACATATATATTCATTATTAATATTTATAATCCCACACTCTAAGGCTGAACCTAAAGTTATTATTTTATATATGGATCCAGGCTCATATCCCATTTGTTCAATTCCTATATTAATATTAGCTTCACTTTCATCCTTCTGAGTCATGCATCTTATTTTCCCCGTATCACTTTCCATAATTATTACGCCAATATTTTTTAGATATTCATATTCTTCATTATGAAGTACTTCATCAACCTTATCCTGCATATCCTTATCTATTGTCAATCTTAAATTTCTGTTACTATCTGAGATATCTACTGACTGTTTTGAATAAACAGCTTTGTCATCTAAATAAAATTCACCTTTTGGCAGACTATTATCCTTAAGATAATTATATAAATCTCCTTCTAATGTTCCTTCCTTATGATCCCCTTCAATAATTTTACTAAACATATTGCCTATACTCCAGGCTCTTTTAGTATCAACTGTATCTTTCATATATGTGTAAATACCTTTTATATTTTTTAATTTATTAATTTTATTATAAGTATCTTCAGATATCTCATAATAAACTTTCCCCCCCTGCTTCATAACGTCTGAATAATTGAATTCAGGATTTTCTGATTTCATAATAAAATTCAATGCCATCAAATCCTCAAGAGTTTCTTCATAATTATTTAGACTAAAAGGTTTTACATCAATAACCAGCATATATTTTTTATCATATTTCATTAAATCTCTGCCCTTAGTGTCTAAAATCATATAATTTAAATTTGTTATAATTTCTTCCTGATGATTTTGATATGAACTTTGTACTTTTTCAGATGGAAAAACCTGTAGAATATATATTTTTATAGACAATAATATAAGTACCATAAATAATGCTGCTGCCACATATAATATTCTTTGTTTTTTATATAGTTTTTCAATAAAAATAAAAAGCACCTTCCTTCAGTTAAATTCTTACCGAAAAAGGTGCTTTTTATTCATTTTACCTAATATGTTATAAATTTAATTATAATCCATATTGTAGTTTACACTAACAGATTATCCAATAATATTTCATTATTATAAAGAAGATGTCTTATTTCCTTTAACAAGCATATCATTCTTTTTAAGTGGTTTATCTACTTTAACTTTAAATATCATATGAGCTCTGTTTGCAACATCTGTTTTACAATTCTTGCTTACATCATACATTTCTGTCATTTTAACATTAAAGTAAGGTGTATGTGGTCTTAAGACTTCAACTTCAGTATTATCAAATACTCTATTCTTTTGTAAAATTGTTGCTGTCTGAGTTTCCTCATCATATTCTTTAACCATACCTACTATTTCATAATCACGAATATATGATTGATCTTCATAGTTTTGCTCACCATTTATACCTAAGAAGAATCCAGTATGATATTGTCTATGGCTTACTTTATTTAATATATCCATCCATTCCTGCTTAAATTCGTACCCTTCTGGATCATCATAATAAGCATCTAATGCTTCTCTATAAGCTTTAACTGCTGAAGCAACATAAAATTCACTCTTCATTCTTCCTTCAATTTTAAGAGAATCTATTCCTGCATCAACAAGTTCAGGAATATAGTGAATCATACATAAATCTTTTGAATTCATTATATATGTACCATTATCATCTTCAATAACTGGATAATATTCACCTGGTCTTGTTTCTTCTACAAGATTATATTTATATCTGCATGCATTAGAACAAATTCCTTTGTTTGCATCTCTTCCAAGCATATAGTTTGAAATAAGACATCTTCCTGAATAAGCTATACACATTGATCCATGAACAAAACATTCAATTTCACAATCTTCAGGAATATTTTCAGTTATTGTCTTTATCTCTCTAAAAGTTAATTCTCTTGCAAGAACTATTCTCTTTATTCCAAGATCATACCAGAACTTAGTAGCTACCCAGTTTACTGTATTTGCCTGAGTACTTAAATGTATCTCTAAATCTGGTGCAGCTTCTTTAGCAATTGCTATTAATGATGGATCTGCAATAAGTACAGCATCTACTCCAATATCATATAATCCCTTTATATATTCTCCTGCACCCTTTAAATCATAATTTCTTGCAAATACATTTAAAGTAACATATACTTTTTTGCCTCTGTCATGACAGTATTTTATTCCTTCAATCATTTCTTCGTTAGTGAAATTGTTTGAAAATGCTCTTAAATTAAGCTTTCCTCCACCTAAATATACTGCATCTGCACCAAAATCTATGGCTATTTTTAGCTTTTCTAAGTTTCCTGCTGGTGCTAAAATTTCAGGTTTTTTTCTCATTTTCAATTACCTCCTCTTAGTTACTGCTATACCATCTCCCATTGGAATAACTGATGTAATTAAACTTTCATCCTTTGTAACTAAATCTAAATATGTTCTCATTCTTTTTACAATTGTTATTTTTCTTCTCTTGACTAGTTCCTGTGATGCTACCATTCCTCTAAAAAGGACGTTGTCAGCAACAATAATACCATCTTCCTTTAACAGTCTAAGGCAATGTGGAAGGAAATGATTATAATGTCCCTTTCCTGCATCCATAAAAATCAAGTCAAATTTATCATCTAATCTTTCCAGTACTTCAAGACAATCGCCCTGTTCAATTTTAATCTTATCTGATAGATTAAATTTTTCTAAATTGATTTTAGCCATTTCTATCATTCTTTCATCACGTTCGATTGTAACAATATCTGGCTCTGTTCCTGCACTTTCATACATAAGTATAGAAGAAAAGCCAACTGCTGTTCCTAATTCTAATATTTTTTTAGGTTTTTTCATGCTTGTCATAAACTCTAGAAATACACCTGTTTCCTTTTGAACTATTGGCACACCATTTTCTCTAGCAAAATCCTCAATTTCTTTTAGTGTTCCAGTTCTTTCAGGAATCAGTCCCCTTATATAATCTTCCATATAATCATATGTAATTTTACTCAAATTCTTCTCCTCCAAAACTAATATCCTAATTCTTTCTTTTTATCTAAAAAATCATCATAACTGTCAGTAAAATAATGTGCCCCATCTTTCTCCAATATATAATATAAATAATTAGTATCAGATGGAAGTAGAGCTGCTTTTATACTTTCAATACCTGGACTTGCTATTGGACCAATAGGTAAACCTGAATACTTATATGTATTATATGGTGAATCTGTTTCTAAATGTTTATATAATACAACATCAACATGTTCTCCTAATGCATATAATACAGTTGCATCAAGCTGCAGTTTCATTCCTTTATCAAGCCTGTTATAAATTACAGATGAAATTAAAGGTCTGTCAATATCTACGCTTGCTTCTTTTTCTATCATAGATGCAATTGTAATCAATTTATAGATATCTTCATTCTTTATAGTAGTACCTGTTTCCTTTTCTACCTCGTCTATTACCTTATTAAATCTTTCAAGCATCTTATCTATTATATTATCTGCACTTGTTCCTTTTTCTATTAGATAGGTATCTGGATATAAAAACCCTTCTAAATTATATCTTCTTTTATCGTTAACTTCAATATAATCAGGTAATTGATAATTTTTTACAGCACTTAAGAAATCATCTTTACTGCATAATTCTGACGTTTCCATAAGTTCTGCAATTTCCTCTATTGAATATCCTTCTGGAACTGTAACTTTTATCATATTTACATTGTTAGCATCATCCTGTATTTTTTCTATAAACTCATCAAGAGTTACATCTGAATCAATTTCATATATTCCTTCTTTAAGAGTTATATTTTTTTTATTCATACTTAATTTAATCTTAATAAAAAGCTTATTAGATAATTTTCCTTCTTTATCTAAGCGATTTAATACATCATAAAATCCGTCACCTTCATTGACTTTAATAGAAACTATATTATCATTAGATTTTAAAGGTTTACTTACTGCATTTTTATATAAAACCATAAATGTAACAAAAACTATACATGCTAAAAGCAGAATTGCCGCTTTTATTCTTTTTACTTTCAGTTCTCTTTTCATAAAATTTCTCCTATATGCAATAAAGTAAATAGTCTAAAAGACTATTTACTTTAATTATAGTTATCTAATATCAATTTTAAACAAAAATTATTTTTTGTTTCTGCTTATCATTCTTCTTCTTTCAGCTGGATCTAAAACTCTTTTTCTCATTCTTATATTTTCTGGTGTTACTTCAACTAATTCATCTGAATTAATAAAATCTAAGCATTGTTCTAAAGTCATTTCAAGTGGTGGAGTTAATTTTAATGCTTCATCTGCACCTGAAGATCTTGTATTAGTAAGTTTCTTACCTTTACATACATTTATATCAATATCTTCTGCTCTTGAGCATACACCTACAACCATTCCTGTATAAACTGGTACACCAGCTCCTATAAATAATTGTCCCTTATCTTGAGCATTGTATAGTCCATATGTTATTGAATCACCAGATTCAAATGCAACTATTGAACCTCTGTTTCTTGTTGGGATTTCACCTTTATATGGTTCATATCCTTCAAATACGTGGTTCATAATTCCGTTACCTTTAGTATCAGTCATAAATTCATTTCTGAATCCGATAAGTCCTCTTGCAGGAATCTTAAATTCTAATCTTGTATATCCATTAACTGCAGATGTCATATTAACCATTTCTGCTTTTCTTGGTCCAAGTTTTTCCATAACAGGTCCCATGAATTCTTCTGGAACATCAATTGTTAAGTATTCGATTGGTTCTAACTTATGACCATTTTCTTCTTTAAAGATAACGCTTGCTTTTGAAACTTGGAATTCATATCCTTCTCTTCTCATTGTTTCAATTAATACTGAAAGATGAAGTTCTCCTCTTCCTGAAACTTCAAAACAGTCTGGAGTTATTTCTTTTACTCTTAAACTTACGTTTGTTTCAAGTTCTTTCATTAATCTGTCTCTTAAATGTCTTGATGTTACGAATTCTCCTTCTTTACCTGCAAATGGTGAATCATTAACCATAAAATTCATGTTAAGAGTTGGTTCATCAATATGTACAAATGGTAATGCTTCTGGAGCACTTGAATCTGCTATTGTTTCACCTATATTAGCATCTAAAACACCACTTACAGCAACTATATCTCCCATTCCTGCTTCTTCAACTTCTACTCTCTTTAATCCATCATAAGTAAATACTGCAGTAATTTTGTAATTTGATGTACTTCCATCATTTCTTACTAAAGAAACACTTTGATTTCTTCTAACTTTACCTCTATGTATCTTACCTATAGCAATTTTTCCAACGAATGCATTTGTATCTAAAGTTGTTACAAGCATTTGGAATGGTTCATCCATATATCCTTCTGGTGGTGCAACATGCTTTAAGATTGTTTCAAATATTGGAGTCATGTCTATGTTTGTATCATCCACATCATATCTTGCAAAACCTTCTCTAGCTGAAGCATAAACTATTGGGAAATCTAATTGTTCATCATTTGCACCTAATTCAACAAATAGATCAAATACTTCATCAATTACTTCTGCTGGTCTTGCATCTGGTTTATCTATTTTATTTATTATAACTATTGGCTTTAAACCTAGCTCTAATGATTTCTTAAGAACGAATTTAGTTTGTGGCATTGGTCCTTCATATGAGTCAACTACTAATAAAACAGAGTCAACCATCTTAAGTACACGTTCAACTTCTCCACCGAAATCAGCATGTCCTGGAGTATCGACAATATTTATCTTAACACCATCATGCATTACTGCTGTATTTTTTGAAAGGATTGTTATTCCTCTTTCTTTTTCTAGATCATTAGAGTCCATTACTCTTTCTTGAACTTTTTCATTACTTCTGAAAATATTACTTTGCTTTAATAAAGCATCAACCAAAGTAGTCTTACCATGGTCAACGTGAGCTATGATAGCAATATTTCTAATATCTTCTCTTTTCATTAATTCCATTTTAATTCCTCCAAACAGTATTTATACTGTGAATTTTCTATTTATTAGTTTATATCCTTAACAGAATATAAACAAGTAAAAATTAAAGTATTTCTTGTAAATAAGTTCTTTTAAAGTTCATAATTTTACATTCATATTATCAACTTACTAACTATGTGAATGTAAACCTATAACTGTTTTTTTCCAAAAGAAAATTGGATACTAAAAGTATCCAATTTCCCAAGTAACTACTTTTAATATTACTCTTTTCACCAATAAAAGTCAAGCCTATTAAAATTCATGTCTAAATTATATTAAAATTCCATTATTATAGGTAATATCATTGGTTTTCTCTTAGTCTTTTCATAAAGGAATTCTCTTAATTCATCCCTCATCTTAGACTTCAATGTTGCCCAGTCTGTTATCTGCTTTTCTTCACAGTCTTTTAAAACGGATCTTACAATATCTCTTGCTTCATCCATAAGACCTTCTGATTCTCTTACATAAACAAAACCTCTTGAAATTATATCAGGTCCTGATACAACTTTTCCACTTTGCTTTTCAATTGTAACAACTACTGTTAAAATACCATCTTGAGATAAATGTTTTCTATCTCTTAAGACTATATTTCCAACATCTCCAACTCCAAGTCCATCAACAAATACCTGACCTGAAGTTACACTTCCATTTTTCTTGATGTAATTACGAGTTACTTCAATCACATCACCATTTTCACATATAACTAAATTCTTTTCTGGAAGACCAAGTTCCATAGCTAATTCACCATGCTTTTTAAGATGTCTATACTCTCCATGAACTGGAATGAAGAATCTTGGTTTAACCAAAGCATGCATAAGTTTTAATTCTTCCTGACATGCATGGCCCGAAACATGGATTTTTTCTCCTGAATCATATATTACTTCAGCACCTTTTTTAAATAATTGATTAACAACCTTAGAAACAAATTTTTCATTTCCTGGTATTGGAGTTGCTGAAATAATTACAGTATCACCTGGGACTATAGTAATTTTTCTATGTTCTGAAGCAGCCATTCTTGCAAGAGCTGACATTGGCTCTCCTTGACTTCCTGTTGTAATAATAACCATTTTTTCATTTGGATATTTTCCTATTTGATCTATAGGAACCAACACATCTTTTTCAGCTTCAATATATCCAAGTTCAATAGCAACCTGGACAATATTCTCCATGCTTCTTCCAGATACAGATACTTTTTTATTGTATTTTTGCGCAGAAGTAATTATTTGCTGAATTCTATGAACATTTGATGCAAATGTTGCAACAATTATTCTTCCAGAAGCTTTTCCAAATAATCTGTCAAAAGTTTCTCCAACAACTTTCTCTGTTAGTGTGTATCCTGGCCTTTCAACATTCGTCGAATCTGCCATCATAACTAATACACCTTTTCTTCCTATTTCAGCCAGTCTTCCAAAATCCATCATCTCTCCATCTATAGGAGTATAGTCAATTTTAAAATCTCCTGTATGAAGTACTACCCCAAGAGGAGTATGAATTGCTATAGCAACTGAATCTGCTATTGAGTGATTAGTTTTTATAAATTCAACTGATACACTGCTTAATTTTATTATATCTTTTGGCTTAACTCTCACTAATTCTGTTGAACTCAATAAACCGTGCTCTTTTAGCTTAGTTTCAACAATTCCAAGAGTAAGCTTTGTTCCATACACAGGAACATTTAATTGCTTTAATACATAAGGCAATGCTCCTATATGGTCCTCATGTCCATGAGTTAAAAATATTCCTTTAATTTTTTCCGAATTCTTAAGAAGATATGAAATATCTGGTATTACTATATCTATTCCAAACATATCGTCATCAGGAAATTTCAAACCACAGTCTATAATTACAATATCTTCTTTATATTCTATAGCTGTAATGTTTTTCCCAATTTCATTTATACCGCCAAGAGGAATTATCTTAATCTTCGCTCTTTCATTTTTCATATTTCCCCTCCTTTTTCTATATTTTATTTATAAACAAAGGTTCCTTTACTTTAAAGTTCCTTTTATTCATCATATTGTTTATTTTGACACTCATCACAAATTCCATAAAATTTTACACTATGATCAAGTATCTTAAATTTATAATCCTTTTCAATATTAGCCTCAAGATCCTCTAATAAATCATCCTGAACTTCTAATACTTTATGACATATATTACATATTAAATGATGATGTCTATGAGTTTCATTTGAATGAACAATTTCATATCTGCTGCATCCATCATTTAATTCTAATCTTGATACTACATTTAATTCTTCTAATAATAAAACAGTCCTATAAACTGTAGCCAGACCAATTTCCGGACAATCCTTCTTTACCTCATCATAAATTTCTTCTGCTGTTAAATGCTTACCCTCATTTTTTATAATTGTATCAACTATTGATCTTCTTTGTGGCGTTAACTTATAACCCTTTTTCTTTAAATCTTCTTTTAAGGCATCCATATCAATTAAGCTTTCATTTTTCATAATAACACCTCACTTCCACATTTTAAATAGATCCTCTTAAGCTATTTTTTTATTCTTCAATCAACCCATCTTCGCTCATTAGAGTATTGTATGTTTCTAATACCATTTCAAATTCATCATCATCATCTTCTAAAGCTAAGAATACTTCGCTTCCATCTTCTTCTTTAAAAATTTTGAACGCATATGCTTCATCAGTTTCTTCAAATGCTGGTGTTGCAATTATATACTGTCCTTTTATTTTTTCAATTTCAAAGTATATAATAACTTCAAATTTTACATCATTTCCATTTTCATCTGGTATGTATACATATTGTGCATTTTTATCCATAACCAATTTCCTTTCTTTCTTTAACTTATATATTAATTCTCTTCATAACTTTCATCAAGAGATTATTTTCAAAT
Source organism: Clostridium sp. (assembly GCA_051878075.1). GTDB lineage: Bacteria > Bacillota > Clostridia > Clostridiales > Clostridiaceae > Clostridium. Next base: position 32,883 of record JBJEJM010000217.1, read on the forward strand.
CAATCTATAATTTATGCTGTCTTTAATTATTTTCTCCATAAATAAATATTTTAAAATTATACTTCTAATAAGTCAACTTAACATAAATTTTATATAACTACAGTTTAATTCACATACTTTATTAATATTTATATCATAAATTTCTTAACTGCTTCTTAAAATAGACTTATAATCTTTTTTATATGTAATTATATTTTTCTTGATATCATATCTAAATATCCTTGTAAAATATAGGTTGAAGCAACTTTATCAACTATCTTTTTTCTCTTTTTTCGTGATAAATCCGCTTCCAGCATAGCTTTATGAGCTGCTACTGTTGTTAAACGTTCATCCCAGAATTTCACTTCTATATTAAATTCCGCTTCTATAATTTTACCAAATTCCATGGCTATTTCACCTGATGGTCCTATAGTTCCATTCATATTCTTTGGAAGTCCTATAACTATAGTTTCCACCTTATAATCTTCACAGATTTTTCTTAAATCTTCAATATCTTTTTCTTTATTAGATCGTCTTATAGTTGTAAGCCCCTGTGCTGTAAAGCCTAATGGGTCACTTATAGCTACTCCTATTGTTTTTTGTCCTAAATCTAAACCTAGTATTCTTTTCAAATCTACACCGTTACTAAAAACTATATATTTTATCCCTTTTTCATGGCATTTAGTTTTGTAATATTCTTTGTTTTACAGTAACTTTCTCCTTTCTTATTAATTGAATATTGCTAAGATATTTTACGCTCTAATCTATGCTTTTTTCTTTTTTATTTATATTGCTATAACTTATACTTACCTAAATAAAAGTGCCCGTTTTTCACGGGCACTTTTTTACTTTATCTCCAAATAAGATTTTATTACTTCTTCTAGTATGTCATCTCTTTCGAGTTTTCTTACTAAAGCCCTTGCTCCGTTGTAATTAGTGATGTAAGTAGGGTCTCCTGAAATCAAATATCCAACTAATTGATTTATAGGATTATAACCTTTTTCCTGTAATGAATTATAAACCTCTGATAAAATAGACTTTGTAAGAGCTTCTTTATTCTTACTTAAATCAAACTGCATTGTTGCTTCAATATTATTACTCATAACGCGCTGCTAATTGCAGCTCACCCCCTTACTCATATTCTAAGGAAACCATATCCATTCTCTATTATTGACCTAATTATTAAAATTTATGCGCTAATCCTTATCTAAGATTATACTCTAATTTGAATAAAAAGTATACTATTTTGCTAAACTTTCGACTATTTTATAAGATTCATTTATTGCATCCTGGATTTTTTCAGGTAACTTACCACCAGCTTGAGCCATGTCTGGTCTTCCGCCACCGCCTCCTCCAAGAATAGATGACACTTCTTTTATTAACTTACCACAATGTGCTCCTTTTGCTACTGCATCTTTACTTGCCATAGCACAGATAATTACTTTTCCATTGTTTTCACTCATTAATAAAACTAAGCTGTTTTCTACTTTATCTCTTACTTTTTCACATACATCTCTTAAAGTATCACTATCTACATCTTTCATTTCATATGATACAACATTTATTCCATTTACTTCTTTTGCACTTGCAATTACATCATTTATTCCCATACTTGCAAATTTAGCTTTTAAAGCAGTAATTTCTTTTTCTTTTTCTTTAATTTCCTTTAAATTTTGATCTATTTTAGCTGAAATTTCTTTTTGAGAACATTTTAACTTAGCACAAGCTTCTTTTAATAATTCTTCTTTTTCATTCACAAATTTAACAGCTTCTTTTCCTGTCACTGCTTCTATTCTTCTTGTTCCTGCTGCAATTCCGCTTTCAGATACAATTTTGAATAATCCAATTTTACCTGTATTGTCTATATGAGTACCACCACATAACTCTTTAGAATATTCTCCTGCTGTAACAACTCTTACTTTATCCCCATATTTATCATCAAATATACCTATAGCACCACTGTTCTTTGCATCATTTAAATCCATAACTTCAGTAACTACTGGTGTAACACTTGTAATAGCTTCATTAACTAATTCTTCAATTCTTAAGATTTCTTCTTCAGTTAATCCTTCAAAATGAGAGAAGTCAAATCTTAATCTTTCATCTGTAACTAATGAACCTGCCTGATGTACATGTGATCCAAGAACTTTCTTTAATGCAGTATCTAATAAATGTGTAGCAGTATGGTTCTTTCTTATTCTTTCACGTCTTTCCTTATCTATTGCTAATGTAACAGTATCATTGACCTTTACTTCTCCAGATAGTACTTCAACAAAATGAACTATCTTTCCACCAATATTCTTCTTAGTATTAACAACCTTTGCTTTAAAGCTGTCATTATATATAATACCAGTATCTCCGATCTGTCCACCCATTTCTGCATAGAATGGAGTTACATCTGTAACAAGTATACCCTTGTTTCCTTCAGTTAATGAATCTGAAAATTCTTCACCATTTATTAATACTTCAACTTTACCTTTTAATTCATCATTTTCATATCCTTCAAATTCTGTTTCAACTTCTGCACTTATTGCATCTGAAGTCTTAACATCCGCACCCATATAGTTAGAAACTTTTCTTGCATTTCTAGCTCTTTCTCTTTGTATTTTCATTTCTTCATGGAATGCTTCTTCATCTAATGAAAGACCTTCATCTTCTAATATTTCTTTTGTAAGTTCCATTGGGAATCCAAAAGTATCATATAGTTTAAATCCATCTGCTCCGCTAAGAACTTTTTCATTTTTTGATTTTAAGTCAGAAATAAATCCATTTAATATTTCTATACCTGCATCTAGAGTTTCTCTAAATTTATCTTCTTCTATCTTTATTACTTTCTTGATGTATTCTTTCTTAGTTTCTAATTCAGGATATGCATCTTTTGAATCTCTTATAACAACATCACATAAATTACAAAGGAATGCATCTTTTATTCCTAAAGTCTTTCCATGTCTTGCTGCTCTTCTTAGAAGTCTTCTTAAAACATATCCTCTTCCTTCATTAGAAGGCATGATATCATCTGAAATCATGAAAGTTATAGATCTGATATGGTCTGTTATTAATCTTAGTGATATATCAGTCTTATGATTTTCACCATATTTAACTCCAGCAAGTCTAGCAACTTCATTTAATATATTTTCTAATGTATCTATTTCAAAGATACTGTTTTTTCCCTGCATTACAACAGCAAGTCTTTCAAGTCCCATACCTGTATCTATGTTAGTACTTGCAAGCTTTTCATAATTTCCTTTTCCATCACCATCAAATTGAGTAAATACAAGGTTCCACACTTCGATTATCTTGTCAGCATCTGATAATTCAACAAACTCATCAGCATTCTTTGGAACTTCGTCTGTTCTGCTGAAATGAATTTCTGTACAAGGACCACAAGGACCAGCACCATGCTCCCAGAAGTTATCTTCTTTTCCTAATCTAAAGATATGGCTCTTATCTACATCTGTAAGAGTAGTCCAATATTCATAAGCTTCATCATCATCCAAATATATTGTTACATATAACTTATCCTTTGGCATTTCCAAAACTTCTGTAAGGAATTCCCAAGCCCAAGGAATAACTTCCTTCTTGAAATAATCTCCAAATGAGAAATTTCCAAGCATCTCAAAGAAAGTACCATGTCTGCTTGTAATACCTACATTTTCAATATCACCAGTTCTTACACACTTTTGACAAGTAGTAACTCTTCTTCTTGGTGGCTCCTGTAAACCTGTAAAGTAAGGCTTTAATGGTGCCATACCTGCATTTATTAGTAATAAACTTTTATCATTTTTTGGTACTAAAGAAAAGCTATCCATTTTTAAATGTCCTTTACTTTCAAAGAACTTTAAATAAGCGTCTCTTAAGTCATTTGTTTTTGTAAATTTCATAAGTTATTCCTCCATTTATTAATTATCTCCGAATCACCAAACAATATGGTATTAGATAAGTTAAACTTTTGCATATAACAATAAAATTCTGTCATAGCATTAATTATACATTATTATTAATTTATTTTCATATAAAAAATAAAAAGCTCTGTCCCTCTAAAACAAGGGACGAAAGCTTAAATTCCGCGGTACCACCCTAATTATGTATAAAAAATCATACATCACTTAGTAAATTATAGCTCCTAGGCAGCTTCGAAATAAAATAGTAAGAAGTTTTCACCAGCCACTTCCTCTCTTAATATCTATTATTAATTCTACTTTTCCTATTCATAGCTTAATATTTGTTGTTTCAATAAAAATTATATTTCATATACTTAATTATGTCAATATATACTGTTATAACAGCATGATAACCTTATAAAATGCTGATTCACCAAATGATCCCCAAAAAACTCATCAATATATTTTCAATAATGTCTTTTACTCTTTCTTTGACATATTCATAAATTGATTAGTAACAAAATGTATGTTCAAAATAAATAATAGTTAATATCATCATATAGAACCTTAATTGCTACTGCTATAGGTATTACAATAATCATTCCTATAAATCCACCTATTTTATCTCCTACAATAAGCAGAATTATAATTAAAAAAGGGTGCATTTCTGTACTATCGCCAGTTATCTTTGGAGATAATATATTGCCTTCAATCTGTTGTATTAAAAACATTCCAATAGTAACCCATAAAGCTTTAATTGGAGATATAAGCAATGCAATAAAAATCGCTGGAATCATTCCAAATATAGGACCAAAATAAGGTATTATGTTAAATATAGCATTAAGAATAGCAATCCATAATGGAAATCTGATATTTAAAAATAACAATAAAATAAATGTTAATATTCCTATTATTCCACATAAGTACAGCTGGCTTGATATATATCTTTTTAAAACTTTATTTATATCTACAATTATTTTTTCAGTTATTTCCCTCTTATCAATAGGTATGAGCAATAAAAATTTAGAAAATATCTTATCTCCATCACACATAAAATAGTAAATTATTATTGGTATTACAGCTAGAGATATTAGTTTAGAACTTATTTTTAGTATATTATCAAATATATCAGTTGAAAATCTAATCCATATATTATTTCCTTTTTCCATTATGGAATTATATGCTGAATCTAATATTTCAATATCATTTAAATTTAACTTCTCAGTTGTAGTTTTGTAAAAAGCTGCAACCTTATCAAACACATCTCCTATTGATGATAATTCTTCAATAAAACTTGGTAAAATTACAATTATTCCTCCTGCTATTATGCTTATTACAATTAGTATCACAAGCAAAGAAGCTATTCTTATATTAAGCTTAAATCTTGTTACAAAAAATTCTTTTGCAGGATTTAAAACATATGCTAATCCAAATGATATAAGAATAATATTTACAATTTCTTTAACACATGTATTAGTAAAATACATTAAAATGGAGATTATTGCTAAAAGTATGAGAATTATAACAAATAGCTTCCTCTTATTTTTTTTAATGTTCACTTATCTTCTCCATATTATGTGGCATTATTTTAAATAAAATATTATCCTTCCCAATGTACAATATATACTCCTCACCCAATATACATTCATTAAGCAGCAGAATTTGTTTTCCTCTAATAAATCTATCAATAATTCCAGAACTTATAGAAATTCCTTTAATATCATAACTGTATTCTTCTATTATAATATCCTCAAACACACCTTTAATAAGTCCATTGGTATTTATAACATTCATATTTTTAATCGATTTTAATTCTAAGCCAGTTATTTCAGCACTAGTTTTATATACAATTATATCTTCACCAATATGTATTACATCTTTTATATCTATATAACTATTTTTTGATAAGATTCCAGAAGACGAGGATTTAAAGCCTGTTATTCTTCCATTATAAAAATCTAAACATATATCCTCAACAACTCCAAGTTTCTTTCCCTTATTATCATATATTGTTTTCAAATAGAAATCTTTGCTCTTAAGCATAAAATCTGCACATCCTCATTTAAATTATGCTTATATTTTCCCCATTATTGAGGAAAATAATTCTGTTAATTTTCTAAACTAAAACATAAAACTTTTCACAATATATATTATGAAAACAAAAAAGCCTTTTATATTTAAATATCATTTTGATATTTAAATATAAAAAGACTTGTTCCTAATCAATTATAATATACTTTCAATTATTCCGCCGCCAACAACAACTTCTTTATCATAAAATACAACAGACTGTCCTTTAGTGATAGCTCTCTGTTTATCTTTAAATGATACTTTCACTTTTCCATTTGGTAGTGGATAAAGAACTGCTTCTGCAGGCTTTGCTGAATATCTTATTTTTGCCTGAACAGTTAATTCTCCTTCTAATTTATCAAAAGGAATAAAATTAACATCAGTTGCAATTAAATCATTTCTGAATATTTCATCTTCAGAACCTATAATTACTTCATTAGTCTTTGCATTTATCCCAGTTACAAAGACCGGTCTTCCAAGAGCTAATCCAAGTCCCTTTCTCTGACCAATAGTATAGTAAACAATCCCCTTATGTTTTCCAAGTACATTTCCTTCTTTATCTACAAAATTACCTGGCTTTACTCTATTAGGTCTTGCTTCAGAAATATACTTTCCATGATTATTATCAGATATAAAACATATTTCTTCACTATCTTTTTTATTATGAACAGCTAAACCTATTTCTTTAGCTATTTCCCTTATTCTTGTCTTTTCATAATCGCCACAAGGCATTAATGTATGAGCTAACTGATCCTGAGTAAAATTATATAGCGCATATGTCTGATCTTTTGAATCATCTTCTGATCTTATAAGAAGATATCTATCATCACGTTTCTCAATCTTTGCATAATGACCAGTTGCAACATAATCTGCACCAATACCTCTTGCCCTTCTTAAAAGCTCATCAAATTTAAGATGCTTATTACATTCGATACATGGATTAGGTGTTCTTCCATCTATATATTCCTGTATAAATGGTTCAATAACCTTTTCCTTGAAATAGTCTCTAAAGTTTAAGACATAAAATGGTATATCCAGTTTGTCACATACCCTTCTTGCATCTTCTACTGCTGAAAGAGAACAACACCCGCCTTCTCTTTCTTCAAACTCTTTATCTTCCTGCCAAATCTGCATTGTTGCACCAATAACTTCATATCCCTGTTGTTTTAAAAGGTATGCAGCAACAGAGCTGTCAACTCCGCCGCTCATACCAACTAAAACAGTCTTCTTTTCATTACCCAATGCTATTCATCTCCATGAACCATGTTATGTAATTCATCATGATCATGTTCTTCCATAGGCTGAACTTCTAAACCATGTTTTTCTCTATAGTCATTGATTGCTTTATGTATAGCTTCTTCTGCAAGTACTGAACAGTGCATTTTAACTGGTGGAAGTCCATCTAAAGCTTCTGCAACTGCTTTGTTACTTAATTCCCAAGCTTCATCAAGAGTTTTTCCTTTTATCATTTCAGTTGCCATTGATGATGATGCAATTGCAGATCCACATCCAAAAGTCTTAAATTTAACATCTTTTATTATGTTATCTTCAACTTTTAAATATATTTTCATTATATCTCCGCATTTAGCGTTTCCTACTTCTCCTACTCCATCAGCATTTTCTATTTCTCCTACATTTCTTGGATTTTGAAAATGATCTAATACTTTATCACTATATATCATAATTAATTTTCTCCCTTCTTAATAAAGTCATCCCATAATGGTGACATATTTCTTAATCTTTCGATTATAGGTGCTGTAACTTCTAATACATAGTCAACATCTTCTTCTGTTGACCCTTCACCCAATGTAAGTCTTAATGAACCATGTGCAAGTTCATGTGGAAGTCCTATTGCAAGCAGTACATGAGATGGATCAAGTGATCCTGATGTACATGCACTTCCACTTGATGCACATACTCCCTTGAAGTCTAATGAAAGTAAAATTGATTCACCTTCAATAAATCTAAATCTTACATTAACATTACCTGGAAGTCTCTTATCTCCTCTTGGTCCATTTAAATATGTATATGGAATTTCTAAAAGTCCATCTATTAATCTATCTCTTAAAGCAGTCATCTTCTTCATATGCTCTTCAATATTACTTGTTGCAAGTTCTACTGCCTTACCTAAACCAACAATACCAGCTATATTTTCAGTTCCTGCTCTTCTGTTTCTTTCCTGAGCTCCACCATGAATTAAGTTATCAATTTTGATTCCTTTCTTTATATAAAGAACTCCAATTCCTTTAGGACCATAAATTTTATGTCCTGCTAAAGATAACATATCAATATTCATTTCTTTAACATCTACTGGAACATTTCCAACAGCCTGAACTGCATCTGTATGGAAAAATACTTTCTTTTCTCTACAAATTTCACCTATTTCTTTAACTGGCTGTATTGTTCCAATTTCATTATTTGCAAACATTATTGAAACTAAAATTGTCTTGTCAGTGATTGCATTTCTCAAATCGTCTAAATTAATGAAACCTTCGCTGTCAACATCTAAATATGTAACTTCAAATCCATGTTTTTCTAAGTATTGACATGTATGAAGTACTGCATGGTGCTCAATCTTTGTTGTTATAATGTGATTTCCTTTATTTTTATGTGCTGAAGCAATTCCTTTTATTGCCCAGTTATCTGATTCAGAGCCACCACCAGTAAAGTATATTTCATCTGGAAGACAATTTAATCCCTTTGCAATTTTTTGTCTAGCTTCATCAATAGCTCTTTTTGTTTCTCTTGATATTCCATAAAAAGAAGATGGATTTCCGAACTTCTCTGTAAAATATGGCATCATCTCTTCTAGGACTTCAGGCTTAACATATGTTGTTGCTGAATAATCCATATATACGTTCTTCATTAGATTAGTCACTCCTTAACAATCTTTATCTTTTCATTTTCTCTTCTTATGTTTTCATAGTTATCAACTATGTCCTGTAATGAAATAGAGTTCATTACATCATCTATACTACTCTTTATCTTTTCCCATACGAATTTAGTTGCACAGCTATGTTCACTATCACATTGATATCCATCAATACAATCTGCAATTTCAACCGGACCTTCAAGTACTGTCATAATATCACCGACTGTTATTTCACTTGGATGTTTACATAAAACATATCCACCTTGTGCTCCTCTTATGCTTCTTATTATATTTGCACGTCTTAATGGACTGAAAAGCTGTTCTAAATAATATTCTGAAAGATTTTGTTCTTTTGATATTGTCTTTATTGAAATAGGGGAGCCTCCATAATGCAATGCAAGTTCTGCCATTGCTCTTACTCCATATCTACCTTTTGTTGATAGTTTCATTATCTCACCCCTTATTACTAATCATATTCCTTTTATATCTTATCAAAATACTCGGTTATTGTCAAACCTAATATTTTGCCATTTTTATCTATACTTATACTATTTTTGCAAGTATAAAAATTAATATTATGGCTTAAATATTTCAAAGCCATGTGTTAATTATTATATCACTTTATATTAGTTTGCATAGTTTTTTATTTATTATTACTTTACTTTTATACTTCCCCAATAATTTCTTATACTTTTTTCATATTTATTATCTTGTTCTTTATAATATTTTCGCCCCATAAGCTCTTTAGGCATATATTCCTGTTTTACATAATGATTTTCATAATCATGAGGATACTTATATCCTCCAACCCCTAATTTTATAGCTCCCTCATAATGAGAATCTTTAAGGTGCATTGGAACATCTCCAAAATTATTTTTCTCCAGATCCGATAATGCTTCATTTATAGCAATATATGCACTATTAGATTTAGGAAGTGTAGCTAAATAAATAACTATTTCAGATAATATTATTCTTGCTTCTGGAAGACCTGTTTTTAAAACAAGTTCTATCCCTGAATTTACTACACTAAGCGCATTTGGCGCTGCAAGTCCTATATCTTCTGCTGCAATAACAGCTATTCTTCTAACTATTGCAGTAAGATCTCCGCCTTTTATAAGTCTTGCCAAATAATGAACTGCTGCATCAGGATCACTTCCCCTTATACTCTTCTGCAATGCACTTAAAAGATTATAAAATTCATCCCCGCTATTGTCCGCTCTCATATTTGATTGTTCAAGGCTTTCTACATACTCTACAGTTATTTCTCTTACATGCTTTATCTGAGAGTTTATTGCCAGTTCAAGAATATTATATGATTTTCTATAATCTCCCTGGGATATTTCTGCAATATACTCAAGGGCTTCTTTTGAATAGTTAACCTGTATTCCTTCATCTATAAGTTTATTTAAAGACTTTTCAAGACCTATCACTATATCATTAGTTTCTAATGGTTTAAATGAGAATATATTGCATCTGCTTATTATGGCTTTATGTATTACAAAATAAGGATTTTCTGTAGTACTTGCAATTAAAGTTATTCTTCCATCTTCAATAAATTCCAATAATGCCTGCTGCTGTTTTTTATTGAAATGCTGAATTTCATCTATATAAAGAACGACACCATTATAACTTAATAGATTATTGATATTATTAGTTATTTCCTGTATATCTTTTACACTTGCAGTAGTAGCATTTAACTTATAAAACTTTTTATCTACATAATTTGCCATTATGTTGGCAAGAGTTGTTTTACCAGTCCCTGGTGGTCCATAAAATATGCAGTTACAAATATTTTTACTCTTTATTAAATTATAAAGAGGTTTTCCTTCCTGCATTATATGTTTTTGTCCAACAAAATCTTCTAATTTTGAAGGTCTCATCAAATCAGCTAATGGTCTCACAAAATCACCTCTATAACATTATAAATTACCAGATACGATAGTCTGATTATTCATTTAATATTATTCAATTATTTATATTTTAAACTTAGACTCAATTTTTTAAGCTAATAATTAATACTATTTTAATTATCTCCTATTCATATAATTTATCAAAAAAAATAAATCCTAGCAAATATATAAATTTTGATAGGATTTATTAAAAAATCATTACTGTACATATATTGTTCTGTTATTTTCAGCCAAATAAAGTTCTATCACTTATAGTATCTTCACCATTTGCTTTTTCAAATAATTCTAACAGGCTATTTGTGTCAAGTTTTCTTTTTTCATCACCTTTTATATCTGCAAGAATTTCACCCCTATGCATCATAAAAAGTCTATTCCCATTTTCAATAGCATGTTTAAGGTTATGAGTAACCATTAGTGTAGTTATTCCACTTTCCTTCACAATTTTTCTTGTTATCTCCATAATTTTTTCAGATGTTTTTGGATCCAAAGCTGCGGTATGTTCATCAAGAAGAAGCAGCTTAGGTTTTGACATTACTGACATAAGAAGTGTAAGAGCTTGTCTTTGCCCACCTGATAAAAGCTGAACCTTATTGTGAATTTTATCTTCAAGACCAAGGTTTATTTCACTTACCATTTCCTTATAATAATCAATTCTCTTCTTATTTATTCCTAAACCAAATCCAAATCTCTTTCCTTTATTGTCTGCAAGTGCAATGTTCTCTAATATGGTCATATTAGGTGCAACTCCTCTTGAAGGATCCTGGAATACTCTCCCTATAGATCTGCATCTGATATATTCAGGTTTATTTATAACTTCTTTACCATCTAATAAGATAGATCCTGAATCAGCCTGGATTGTTCCTGAAATCATATTTAATAATGTTGACTTTCCTGCTCCATTAGAACCGATTATACTTATAAAATCCCCCTTGCTGACCTCTAGTGATAGTCTATTAAATACTCTATTTTCATTTATAGTATTAGGATTAAACACTTTGGATAGTTGTGTTACCTTTAACATCTCCATCAGTACCGCCTTCCATAAGTTTTTTCTTTTTAAATTTGAATACACCATTGTTAGAACATAAAGCAATAACTACTATTACTGCTGTCATAAGCTTTAAATCATTTGCTGTAAGTCCTATTATTGCACCATATTTCAATACTAATGCAATTGCACCTTTATACACTATAGCACCTATAATAGAAAGTGTTGTTGCTTTTATAAAAGATATTCTTTCAAATAATGAACTTCCAATTATTACAGCTGCAAGTCCCATTACAACAGTACCAGTTCCCATACCCACATCTGCAAATCCCTGATATTGTGCTGTTATTGCTCCTGCTGTTGATGCTAATCCATTACTTATAAGAAGCCCTAAAACTTTTACTATATCTTTATTAACTCCTAAAGAAGATACAACCTGCTCATTATCTCCTACTGCAATTAGCAGAAATCCTGATTTTGTTTTTAGATATAAATCTAAAAGAATTTTTACAATAAGCAATGCTGCTGCAATTATTGCTATTGCAGGAATATTATTTTTAAATATATTATTTACATTAAACAAAGGAACATTTGCTTTTCCCATTATTCTTAGGTTCACTGAATATAAACCTATCATCATTAGAATTCCAGCCATTAAATTATCTATTTTTAATTTAACATGCATAATCCCTGTAATTGCTCCAGCCAAAGCTCCTCCAGCTGCTGCTGCAATTATGCTTATCCATGGATTAACACCCTTTACCAGAAGTGCCGCACTTATGGCAGCCCCCAGTGGAAATGTTCCATCAACAGACATATCCGGAAAATCTAATATCTTATATGTTATATAAACAGCAATTGCTACAATTGAAAATAGTAGTCCCTGTTCTAAAATATTTATTAAAACTCCCACTATTCTGCTCCTCCTGTAACTATTTTAGCATCCTTTTCAATATCTTCTGGAATAGTTATTCCTAGTTTTGCAGCAACATCTTTATTAATAGTGAATGACATTACACTTAATGTTGATATTTCAATATCTGAAGGTTTCTTTCCTTCTAATATCTCAACAGCTTTATCTCCTGCTTCTTTTCCTAATTTATAATAATCTATACCTATAGTAGCAAGTCCGCCTTTGCTTACAACTGCTTCTTCTGCACCTATTATTGGTTTTTTAGCATCAAGGCAAAGCTTTCCTACCAAACTATATGCAGATGCCACTGTATTGTCAGTTGGTGTATACAAAGCATCTATTTGATTTAATGCACTAGCTAAATTTTGATTGATTTCATTTACATTTGTTACTCCTATTTCTTTTACTGCTAGTCCTTCTTTCTCAGCTGCTGTCTTTAATTCTTCTACCTGTATTACTGAATTTGTTTCTGAAGTATTATATATAACTCCAACAGTCTTTGTATCTGGAAGTAATTTTTTCATTAATTTTATCTGTTCTTCTACTGGCACTTTATCAGATGTACCAGTAACATTTGTTCCTGAACTTTTCCAGTCCTTTGCAATTTCTGCTGACACAGGATCTGTTACTGCTGTAAATACAATTGGTATATCCTTAGTTGAATTATAAGCTGCCTGTGCTGCAGGTGTTGCTATAGAAAAAATCAAATCCTTTTTACTGTCTGCAAACTGTTTACAAATTGTCTGTGCATTTGCCTGTTCACCTTGTGCATTCTGCTGATCTATTTTTATATTTTTTCCATCTTCATAACCTTTTTCTTTTAACGCATCAACAAATCCCTTATTGGCTGAATCCAATGCATCATGCTGCACTAATTGAACAATACCTATATTTTTAACTTTTTCGCTTTTATCAACACTTGTACTATTACTTCCTCCATCAGTTCCACAGCCATTAAAAAAAACGCCTATCATTAAAGCTGCCAAAACTGATCCTATAATTTTTTTTCCTACCATATTCCTATCCTCCTAGTATGTGTTGTTGTCTAATTTTTTATAATCACAAACAATTTAATAATTATATAGTTATATTTATGATATTACATCAAACAAATTAACAACAATTTATTGATTTATTAATTATGTTACCATGATTTTATTCAACTGTAAAGTTATAGATTGAATGGATTAAAATATATTTTATTTAAAAACTTATAAGATTATTACTGTATATAGAAATAGATATGATAAGTCCTAATATATATATAACATTTAATTTAAATATAAATTTGTATATGAAAAAATGCTTAAAA
>JBJEJM010000218.1:0-2725 GCA_051878075.1 Clostridium sp.
AGATATTATAGATTCATACTCACGTGCTGACTTTACTTTTCTTATTTTCTTAGCATACTTATCATTATCTTCAAACATATGAATCATATAAAACCAGAATTCTTTCATTTTAAACAATACATTTCTATCACCAGAAAGAATCTCTGTATATCCTCTGTAAACCGAATCGTGGAATGACTTAAGCAATTCCTTATCTGCAATTTTGCCATTCTTAATTTCACCTATTAATCCTGGATTTGCAATAATTCCTCTGCCAAGCATTATTGAATTTAAATTAGGACATTCTTCTTTTAATTTATTATAATCATTCACATTAAAAATATCACCATTATAGCAGACTGAATTTTTACTTGACTTTAATGCTTCCTTGAATACTTCTATATTAGGAGTATTCTTATAAAAATCCTGCTGAATCCTTGGGTGTATTATAAGTTCTTCTAATGGATATTTATTAAATATCTCTACTAGTTCTGGAAATTCATCTGAAGAATCTTTTCCTATTCTTGTTTTTATAGATATTTTGACACTTGCTTTATCAAATATGTCATTTAAAAATCTGTCCAATTCATCTTTTCGTGCAAGAAATCCTGATCCTCTTCCTTTTGCAACAACAGTACCAGATGGACATCCTAAATTTAAATTTACTTCATCATATCCCATACTTTTTAGTTCATTCATTGTATATATAAAGTATTCAGAATTATTAGTAAGTATCTGTGGTACGACATTCAGTCCTTTATTATGTTCAGGCTTTATATCATTTAATTCCCTTGAGGTAAAACACTTATTAGCAGTTGGTGAAACAAATGGAGTAAAATACTTATCAATCTGCCCAAAATAATTATTATAAGCATTTCTATATACATATCCAGTGACACCTTCCAGCGGCGCAAAATAAAATTTCATATTTAGACTCCTTTTTATTATCTTTAGAACTTTTTAAGTATAACCAATTAATTTTATCACTTTAACATTTCCATGAAAACACCTAAAATAATTATTAATAAATAATATGCATTTTATTTTTCAATAAAACATTCTACTGTTTTATTGAATTTCTCTCTTTCGTCATAAAAAATTCCATGCCCGCTATTTTCAAATTTTAATAATATAGAATTTTTAATAAGTTTATGCTGCTCTTCTGCTAAAGGAAATAAACAAACCTTATCGTGAATTCCATGAGTTATCAACGTAGGAACATCTATATTTTTCATATCTTCAAATAATTCCTCTTCATGAAGCCATGTATCTGCAACTTCTGCTGTAGCCCATCCAGCAGCTTGAAAACCTAACTGAAGAAACCACTCCATGAAAGGTTTACTTGGTTTCTTATAAAAGAATGTCTTTCCAAAGTTTTCTAACATTTTAGGTCTATCACTATATGTTCCTTTTATAATTTCTTCTACCGCTTCCTTTTTGAGTCCATAAGGAAAATATGAACGTCTTATAAGACTTGGAGCTGCTGCTGCACAAAGAATCAGTTTATCCACTCCCCAGCCTTTATGTCTTGCCATATATCGCACAGCTATGGCACCTCCTGTTGAGTGTCCTAGCAATGTAAAATTTTTCAGTTCCAAAAGATCTACTACTGCTTTTAAATCATCACTTAATGTATTATAATCATATCCACATATAGGTCTGTCTGATTTACCAAATCCCCGCTGATCTATTCCAATACATCTAATCCCCTTTTTAGCTAAATAATCATACTGATATTCAAAAAGTTCATGACTGCCTGGCCATCCATGTAAAAAAACAATTGTTTTAACTCCTTTTTCATTAATATCTTCCACATATAATGTTACATTTGATTCAACCTTAACATAATATCCCATAACCTTTCTCCATAAATAATTATTTCCTATTATGCTATTCATATAAATATTTATTTATTCATATTTTTATCTATTCATAACTAACACTTGAAAACATTTCTATAACATTATATTATAATAATTTTCTTCAACTTTACTCCAATCTATTACATTCCAAATATTCTTTACATATTCTGCTCTTAAATTCTGATATTTTAAATAGTATGCATGTTCCCAGACATCAATTGTCAATATAGGCCTCATTTTTAAACTTAACGGTGAATCTTGATTGGAAGTAGCCAGTACATCAAGCTCTCCTTTATTATTAACAACAAGCCATGAATAACCAGATCCAAATAAATTAACAGCCTTATTTGAAATTTCATCTTTCAGTTTTTCTACACTTCCATATTTACTGCTTATTGCTTTTAACAGCTTACCACTTGGACATTTCTTTGGTTTTTTTGCAAGTATAGAAAAATACAAATTATGATTAGCAACTCCTCCCCCCTGATTTATTACATCTTTTTTTATTTCCTGTGGAATCTTTTCAGGATAATACAATATTTCTTCCAGAGACTTTCCATTAGTAAAATCATCATATCCTTCAATTGCTTTATTCAATTTATCAACATATGTCTGTAAATGTTTTGTATAGTGAATACAAACAGTTTTTCTATCAATATATGGTTCCAAGCTCTTGAATTTATATTCTAATGGCCATTTATCATACTTCATTTATCACCACACCTTTCTTAATTTATAATATTGTATAAATTGGTTTTATATTCACAACATAAATACTTTCTATATAATTTTTTATCTCTAAAAAATACTGTCATTACATATTTCTATCAATAAAAAAACTGTACTAAATATTTTAATACAGTTTTTTACTCATAGTACAATGA
>JBJEJM010000219.1:0-2724 GCA_051878075.1 Clostridium sp.
ACCTAAAAATCCATATACTATATTGGAATATTTCTTTAAAACTGAAAGCATAATCATCTGAATCCATGTTACTAATACTATATTAAAGTTAACCAATAATATCAGCTTATATAATGAAGAAGTTTCTAATTTAAGTAAGAAAATTACACATGCTGTTCCTCCAACTATAAGACAGAAAGTTATGACACTATAAAATGCTGATAAAATATCTTCATATCTTTTTTCATATATACAATCAGATATGTATCTTGTGAAAAACATATTCACTATGCTTGTGACAATTAATGAAAATATCATTGTATATGTCATTGAAGACATAAAGAAATTTTCCTCATAATATGTTCCATTAAAAAATCCTATCATACATCTTAATGTAAGGAACATAAATATGGATAATATCATTGGTCCTTGTGTAACAATTGCTGATATTAAAAATGCTCCAAGCTTCCCGGTATATTTTTCATCGTCTTTAAAGAGCTTTTTTAATTCAAATCCTACTCCTGCCATTATGTATTCACTCTCCTGTAAATATTCTCATATCGATTTAGGAAATCATCCTGACGATAGAAGTCTTTTACTCTCTTATATCCTATTTCCCCCATACTCTTCATTAGCTTTCTGTCATTTCCAAGTTTTATAATCTGTCTGGCTATCAGGTTAGGATTCATTACTGGAACTACTATTCCACATTTTCCATAACCATCATCATTACCTTCAATTACTTCCCTGCATGATCCTACATCTGTTGCCATTACTGGTCTTTTTGCAGACATAGCTTCCAAAAGAACAAATGGCTGCCCTTCAGATACACTTGTTAATATTACAAGATCTAATTTATACATCCAGTCTTCAATATTTACCCTGCCCACAAATTCAATATCACTGCATCCTGTCTGCTCTATTATTTCAAGGCATTCCTTGTAGTATTCAGGATCTTCATCATAAGGCCCTATTATATAAAGTTTTGCCTTGGGCATTCTTCTTTTAACTATTTCAAAACTGTATATAAGCGTTTTCACATCTTTTATTGGAACAACTCTCAATATGGCACCTACAACAAATTCTTTTCTATTTGTATCGATTTCATCAATTCCTGAAAATCTTTCAATATTAATGCCATTTGGTATTGTTACACATTTTTTTTCATCTGCTCCAAGTTCAATCTGAGTATTTTTTGCTATTGTAAATAAGGAAGTTATTATATCAGCATATTCATAACTTACTTCAGAAAGTCCTTTAAAGAAATTTATCCATGTTTTTTTAAGACAGTTTTTTACCCAGTCTGACTTTAGGATTTCTTCTTCTCTTTCTCTAGAATAAATTCCATGTTCAGTTATTATAAGCTTTTTCCCTGTATCAAATTTAAACTTTGCTCCTACTATCCCTGCATATCCAGTCGAAACACAATGATATATATCTGCTTCTGGTGGTTTTGCATTTAAAATCTCAAGGATAGGAACAAACATTGATCGTATTGTCCAGAATGTTTCTGTAAAAGGTGCATCTTTATACTCATTTAAAGATATATCCTCAACTATTTCAATAAAATCCCTGCTCATTAAAAATTCATTTACATCAAAATATTCATATTTCTTAAATACATTAAAAATAATATCCCACTCAACATGATCTCCTGTAAGTATATTTTTAAACTGAGTTTTTTCTTCTTTATTAAGAATACATTTATTCTTTTTACTCCTTTTATCTGTCATTAATTCATCAAGAAATACTTCCTTTATTTCTGATACATTTGATGGAATTTCATATTTGTAATTTCCCCTGTTTTTCTTTTCTGCACCAATTGCAAATAAAGCAAATTCATGCTGGGGCATACCCTCTATGAGCATCTGTATCCATGATGAAACACCTCCTGCAACATATGGATAACATCCCTCCATTATCAGGCATATCTTCATTATAACTCCCCCTATATAATCTAATTTCGCTCTATTAATTCAATATTAAATTGAGCATTGTTTACAGTTACCATATAATAATCTTCATGGCCTAACTTCTCAATACTGCAGCTTTCATCTTTAGATTTAGGCTGCTTTTCTGTTCTCAAATAGAAGAATGCCTGCCCACTAAAATTATTGCAATATCCGTTTATGCTGTCTTCTTCATAGTTTATTATTGGTTCAAGTTTTTCATATACTTCAACTGCATTTGCTGTATCAAAGGATTTTAATTTTCTTATTGTTGGATAGCTTGTATTTACATCCTCCAGTATGGAGCAGTATCCTTCATATAATTCCTCCCATGTCTTTCCCATACCTCTTTCTTTATCTAAAATATCATCTGGATGAATAAAGTGTGAAAAGACACCATGTAATGCAAGACCATTTAAATATTGAAATGCTATATTATCAAAGTTCATCATCCCTGCAGACATTCTTGGAAACTCAGCAATTCCATCTTCTGCAATTTTAAAATCCTGCACATATGAAGCACTATCTTCATATAAAGAACTAGCTGAATAAATACCTGATATAACTCTTAAATTCGGCAATGCCTCCCTAAGCGCACTTCTTCCTTCTGGACTAAGATAATTTGAAGGCGGTACATATGACATGAATTCACATTCTGGGAATAGCTCCTCCGCCTGATCATTCAATGTTATGAGTGATTTCTCCATATCTTCCTGTGACTTCCACGGTACATATCCCACCTCCTCAGGTATAAATCCTTCAAGTGCAAGAGACTGATGATTATATCCATGAAGCC
>JBJEJM010000220.1:0-12250 GCA_051878075.1 Clostridium sp.
CTATAAGATGTGAGTATTTATATAAACTATATAATTAGCTTTTACAACTAGTCAAAAGACTATTTGTTCATAGCTTCTTCTACAGCAACGGCAACAGCAACAGTAGCACCTACCATTGGGTTGTTACCCATACCGATAAGACCCATCATTTCTACGTGAGCAGGAACTGATGATGAACCAGCGAATTGTGCATCTGAGTGCATTCTTCCCATAGTATCTGTCATACCGTATGAAGCTGGACCTGCAGCCATGTTATCTGGGTGAAGAGTTCTTCCTGTACCACCACCTGATGCTACTGAGAAGTATTTCTTACCTTGTTCGATACATTCTTTCTTGTATGTTCCAGCAACTGGATGTTGGAATCTTGTTGGGTTAGTTGAGTTACCAGTGATTGATACGTCAACACCTTCTTTATGCATGATTGCAACACCTTCTCTAACGTCGTCAGCACCGTAACATCTTACTTTAGCTCTTTCTCCGTTTGAGTATGCTTTTTCTTTAACTACTTTAACTTCTCCAGTGTAGTAGTCGAATTGAGTTTGAACATAAGTGAATCCGTTGATTCTTGAAATGATGTATGCAGCATCTTTTCCAAGACCGTTTAAGATAACTCTTAATGGTTCTTTTCTAACTCTGTTAGCTTTTTCAGCTATTTTGATAGCACCTTCAGCAGCAGCGAAAGATTCGTGACCTGCTAAGAATGCGAAACATTTAGTTTCTTCTCTTAAAAGCATAGCTCCTAAGTTTCCGTGTCCTAAACCAACTTTTCTGTCGTCAGCAACTGATCCTGGGATACAGAATGCTTGTAATCCTTCTCCGATTGCTTCAGCAGCATCAGCAGCCTTTGTGCAACCTTTCTTTATTGCTATAGCAGCACCTAAAGTGTAAGCCCATCCAGCATTTTCAAATGCGATTGGTTGAGTTTCCTTAACGATTGTGTATGGATCTACTCCTTTTTCAGCACAAACTGCCTTTGCATCTTCTAAAGTTTTCATTCCGTACTTTTCTAATACTGGAGTGATTTGGTTAATTCTTCTTTCATAACTTTCAAATAATGCCATTGTTAAAATTCCTCCTTCACAAATAATTACTTATGTCTTGGGTCGATTAATTCAGCAGCGTCAGCAACTCTACCGTATTGTCCTCTAGCAGCTTCTAAAGCTTCGTTAGCATCTACACCCTTAGCGATGCTTTCCATCATCTTACCTAAGTTAACGAACTTGTATCCGATGATTTCCTTATCTTCATCTAAAGCTACTTCTGTAACATATCCTTCAGCCATTTCTAAGTATCTAGGACCCTTAGCTAATGTTCCGTACATAGTACCAACTTGTGATCTTAATCCTTTACCTAAGTCTTCAAGACCTGCTCCGATTGGTAATCCACCTTCTGAGAATGCAGTTTGAGTTCTTCCGTAAACTATTTGTAAGAATAATTCTCTCATTGCAGTATTTATAGCATCACAAACTAAGTCTGTGTTTAATGCTTCTAATATAGTTTTTCCTGGTAATATTTCAGAAGCCATTGCAGCTGAATGTGTCATACCTGAACATCCTATTGTTTCAACTAATGCTTCTTGGATTATACCATCCTTAACATTAAGTGTTAACTTACAAGCTCCTTGTTGTGGTGCACACCAACCTATACCATGAGTTAAACCTGATATATCAGTAACTTCTTTAGATTGAACCCATTTTCCTTCTGCAGGAATTGGTGCTGGCCCGTGATTAGGACCTTTAGCAACTACACACATTTCTTCAACTTCTTTTGAATACATCATATATTTTTGCTCCTCCCTAATTAATAGATCTTCACAACTATTAAACCTTATTTCTAAGTTTTTAAATTGTCATGGTCATAATTTGACCCACTGGGGCGTTCCCCCCTCTTACTATTCTAGCAAATGATTTATCTTGGAACAACCTTTATTTGAAATTTTATTCTTTAAATATCTATTTTTTTATTTTTTCTATAATAAAATGCTAAAAACTAAACTTTCTTATTAATGATATCGTAATATTTTTGACATTCACCTATTTACTACTGAATAATATAGTAATTATTTTATTACTTTAGAAAATACTCTATTACAGACTATATATTTAACTTTTTATCATATTATTGGTTATAGCCTTAAAATCCACACCGTATTTTTTCTATTAAATCTAATTATTAACATATATAAGGTGAATAATAAAATAATATATTATTGATAGCAGTAATTATTTCTACCTGTATTAACTTTAATTACGTGTATTAATAAAAAATTGTTGTCAAATAAAATTCCTTATGATATAATAACTTTCGTAGCAAATCTATATTAAGCTGGTTTGGCGGAATTGGCAGACGCACAAGACTCAAAATCTTGCGGGGGCAACTTCGTGTGGGTTCAAGTCCCACAACCAGCACCAAACGGTTCTGATTATATTCAGAACCGTTTTTTATTTTAATATTATTATATTCTTCAATGTAATTTCTCAATTCATCTGATACTGCTGAATATTCTTACGGTATGCTTGTAGCATTCTCCATCTTTTTCATATATGTCTGAATAATTTAACCAAATTATATGAATCATACCAGATATTAAACTGTTGGCAGTTACATTTATACTACAATTCTTTAATAGAATTTTTGATATTCTATTTTATATTATTCTTTATTACAATTTTATTCCATAATTTTTAATATTATTGTTAAATAATCAAATTTATCTTATAATGTTAATAAAGTATAAATTTTATTTTAGGGGGATGAAATTATGAAAAAACATTTGATAAAATTTCTTACACTATTAATTACTTCTACACTTATATCAAGTACAGTACCGAATATTTCTTATGTAAATGCTTATGCAGAAACTCGTGAAAACTGTAATGATAAATACAAGGTAAATTTAACTACTCTTTACCCTACTGAAGATGACTGGAATAAAGACTATAATTATGTAGTAAATACTCTAACTCCAGAAATCGAAAATTACAAAGGAAAATTAAACAATCCAGAATCTTTTATCAAATTTATAGATTCATATAATAATCTTTATGGATATTTAAACAAACTCTATATATATGCATATGTTCAATGTGATGTAGATCAGTCGAATAATGAAAGCAGTCTGCTTTTTTCTAAAATAAATTCATTGATCTCGGATACTTCATTAAAATTAAGTTTTGCTGATGCAGAAATATATCAAAATGATGATAGTTTCTTTGATAATCTTTTAGCTGACTCAAATTATTCATCTTACAAATCTGTTATTGAGGCATATAAAGAAAAAAGAGTTCATTCATTATCAGAAAGTGAAAATAAGATATTAAACAGATTATCAACTACCAGTGAAAAACCATATGAAATATTTACGAAATTAACATCAGTAGATATGGAATACCCAGAAGTAAATGGCTATGTTGCTAATGAAGCAAATTATGGAATTATAAGGACAAGCCCAGATAGAAAATTTAGAAGAGATGGTTCAGAAGCTATGTTCACAACATACGGAAAATATATAAATACACTAGCAAGCAATCTAACTACTCATATTATGAACCAAAATAACATAGCACAATCATTAGGTTATGAAGATGCATTTGATAAAGCATTAAAAGAAAATAATATTCCAAAAGAAGTCTACAATAATCTTATAGATGCAGCTATAAATACTGCTGATAAATATTCAGAATACTTTAATGTAAATAAGGAACTTCTTGGTCTAAAAGATATGTATCGTTATGATATGGCTGCTTCTCCTGTAACTCTTGATAAAAGCTTCAGCTATGAAGAAGGTAAAAAATTAGTATTAGACAGTCTTAGTGTTCTTGGTACTGATTATACTGATAAATTAAAAAAGATGATTGATGAAAGCAGAATAGATGTATACAGTGGAGCAAATAAAGTAAGCGGTGCTTATTCTATTTCAGATTCTATGGCACCTGCACTTATTGTTATGAACTATGATGATACTTATGATTCTGTATCAACACTTGCACACGAATTAGGACATTCTATGTATAGTACTTATTCAAATGAAAATCAGCCAATTCAATATGCTGAACCTACAATATTTACACAAGAAATTGCTTCAATCACTAATGAACTTATTTTAATAAATAATATGATTAAAAATGCTGAAACTAACGAAGAAAAATTATACTATTTAAATGCAAAGCTTGATTTATATAATGGAACTTTCTTCACACAAGTACAATTTGCTCAATTTGAAAAAGGTGCATATGATTTAGTAAAAGAAAAAGGTACTTTAACACCTAATGATGCAAATAAGCTATGGAAGGGTATAACAAAAACTTATGATGGTGATGTTATTAATACACCTGATTACTATAAGTACGGATGGTCAAGAATTCCTCACTTCTACTATACATTCTATGTATATCAATATGCTACATCTTTAGTATGTGCAGATATAATAAGTGAGAAATTATCAAATGGTGATACTGAAGCATTAGCTGCATATAAAAACTTCTTAAAATCAGGATCTTCAGAACAGCCACTTGAACTTATTAAAAAAGCTGGTGTAGATTTAACTAATCCAGATACTTTCAAGAACTTCTCAAATCATTACGGTAAACTTATTGAAGAATACAAAACATGTGCAGGAAACCAATAGTAGACAAGCTAAAAGAGACTGTGATTGCAGTCTCTTTTTATTATGTTTATATAATTTTTTTGTAGAATTTGTATAATTAGCTTAGTTTAAAAATTCATAACCATTATTACTATTAATTGTGGAATAAAGTTTGAACAAGAAAAGTAACAAACGGCAGTGTAATAATAGAACATATTGTTGTGAATGCAATAATCTTAGAACCCCTAGAAGCTTCCATACCCATTGAGGCTGGAAGAAGTGTTATGGATGCAGCAACGGGACACGCAGCACACAAAGAAATTGCTATACATACATCAGTCATATTAGCACTTATCATATATATTTTGAATATCCTTATTATTAGTATCCCTGCAATTGGAAGAAATAAATTACGCATAAATGATACTAATATTAATCTAATATCTAAAAATTTACCCCATTTTATATCTGCCAGCATTCCCCCTACAACAATCATTGCAAGAGGAGTATTTAAATCTGCCACATATCCTATTGCCTCTTCTATAATAACAGGAAACTTTATTTGAAAAATATATGTTATTATTCCCAGCATTACAGCAGCACATCCTGGATTTAAAACAGCTTTTTTTATATCAAACTTTTTATTTTCAATAAGTACATTTATTCCATGAGTCCATAGAAAAATATTGAAAACAGCTACAAAGGCTGACCCATAAAATATCCCTTCGTCCCCTAATACGACTGATAATATGGGAAAAGCCATAAATCCACAATTAGAATATATAACAGATAATCTGTCTATTTTATAATCATCATTTTTAGTTTTCTTTACAAATATATCAGCTATTATTATTCCAATTACATGAAAGAATATGGAAATTAAAAATGCATAAATCAAACACACAAACTCATTATATTTAATTTCTCTGCTATATGCTTTTATCAATAATGCAGGAACCACTAAATAGAGCAATAAATTTGATATACTTTTAATTGAAGCTTGAGTTATGATTTTCCTTTTTATTAAAATCAGCCCTGCAGCAATCAATAAGAACATTACTCCAACCTGATTCAATACAATTTTTGCAGATTCCATATTTTTATTTAATTTCTTCTAAAGACTCTTTCATAATTTTTAGTGCTTCATCCATTTCTTCCTTTGTTACTGTTGTAGGTGCAATAAATCTTATAACATTTTTATAAACGCCGCATGTCAATAGTAAAAGTCCTTTTTCTAGTGCTTTCTCTTTTATTTTTGATGTTAAATCTGCATCAGGCTCTTTATTGTCTTTTACAATCTCTATTGCCTGCATAAGACCTAATCCTCTCACATCTCCAATAAAATCATATTCTTTTTTGAACTCTAATAATTTTTCATTTAAATATTTACCCATCTTAGCAGCATTATCTATTGCTCCACCTTGTAATACATCTAATGTTGCTAATGCAGCTGCACAAGCAACAGGATTTCCTCCAAAAGTTCCTCCATGTGACCCTGCTGTCCATTTTTCCATTATTTCTTTTTTGGCAATTACTGCTCCTAATGGGAACCCAGAAGCTATTCCCTTTGCACATGTAAATATATCAGGTTTTACATCAAAGTTCTGCCATGCAAATAACTTGCCTGTTCTTCCAAATCCAGTCTGAACCTCATCAAATATAAGCATTATTCCATATTTATCACAAATTTTTCTTGCATACTGTACAAAACTCTTTGGTGGTACAATATATCCCCCTTCACCTTGAACTGGTTCCATTATTATTGCTGCTACAGAATAAGGATCAATTATATCATGGAATAATTCCTCAAACTGAGTGAAATATCTTTGAGGACAGTCCTCTCCCTCTTTGATTTCATATGGTGTACGATATAAATAAGGATATTCTAAAAAATAAACACTTGGAAGCAGACCTTCATAATTCTTTCTATATTTAGAACTTGAAGTTGTTATTGATGTAGTGGCTAATGTTCTTCCATGAAACGCTCCTTTAAATGATATTATTGCTGGACGATTTGTAACAAATTTAGCAAGTTTCATAGCTCCTTCATTTACTTCTGCTCCACTATTGCTGAAATAAACCATTGTATCTCCGCCTGTTGCTTCAACTAATCTTTCTGCTAATCTTACATAAGATTCATAATAAACAACATTATGGCCTCCATGTATAAGATTATCTATCTGTTCCTTAGCAGCTTGTACTACCTTTGGATGATTATGTCCTATATTACATACAGCAACACCACTTGCAAAATCTATTATTTTTCTTCCATCCTCTGTATATAAATATACGCCTTCTCCTTTTTTTACTCCTATGGTAGTTGCACGTCCTGCAACTGGTGGCATTACCTTTTTACAACGTTCATATAAACTTTCCATTTTGTAAATCTCCCTTCAATTATATAGCTTATCAATCTTAATAGAAATTTTATTTATTGTTTCTAATCCATAAAGTTTTAATATCCTGCTTTGTTAAATTTTTTGCAGTATTTGTAATACTTCCTTTTTGAATTAATGTAAGTTCAGTATATTTATCAATTTCTTCATCTGTAAGATGTGGTGCAGTACCTAATAACTTTTCAATGCAGCTTCCCAGCTCATCAATACTTTCACATCCTAACAAACTTAATACCTTATCAATTCTTTCTTTTTTAACATCATATATATAATCAAGATAATTTTTTACTAAAAGTCCATTTGCCCTTCCATGAGGAATTCCTTTAAAATATGTATAGCAATATCCCATGCCATGTACAATTGTTACTCCTGTATTTGTAATAACCATTCCTCCAAGCATAGATACATACATTAACTTTTCTCTTATTTCTAAATTCATTTTACCCTCAACTAATTCTTTGAAACAGCTTCCAAACTTGCTTATTGCCTCTAAAGCTAAAGAATCACTGATATCAGTTGCTCGATTACTTAAATACCCCTCAAGAGAATGTGTAAATGCATCTACAGCTGTATTTACAGTAATGTCCCTTCCTAACGATACTGTGTATTTAGGATCCAATAATGCATATTCAGCAAAAGTATACTTATTTCCAAAACTTACTTTTGTATTAAGATCCTTACGCAAAAGTACACTATAAGGAGTTGCTTCACTTCCAGTACCTGATGTTGTAGGTACTGCAATTATTGGATATGACTTTGTAAATTTCATTTCAAATAATTCTAATGGTTCAATATCATTTGCTGCTAGTACTGATATTGCCTTTGAAGCATCTAATGGAGATCCTCCCCCAATTCCAATAATAAAATCTGCTCCAAATTTTTTAGCTTTTATCGAAGCCTCTGTGACATTTTCCAATGATGGATTATTTTCAACTTCATCGAATATTTCATAATCAATATTTTCTTCATTTAGTACATCAGTTATATCCTTTAATGCACCACATGCTTTTGCAGAATGCTTTCCTGTAACAATGAAAGCTTTTTTTCCACACTCCCTGAAAATATTTTTGTGATTTTTTACACATTCCTCTTCCTGATATATATTTACAGGCATTTTAAATGAATAGTTCATCTCAATTTCCCTCGCTTTTCTATCATCTCGTCTATAAAATTTATCAAAATTAATATCTAAAAATTTTGGTAATAAAATAAGGCAAAGATATCCTTCATGTAGACATCTTTGCCTTATTTTCCCTACGCATATATTATTACTTTTTTTTGATTAATTGTCAATAAAATAAACTCTATTATGAATAATTCTTATTTTTATAAAAAAATATAGGCAATAACTTTATTAAATAAGGTTTTATAATAAAACATTGTTATTTTTCAACTTATATTTCAATGCTTTAATATATCACTAATAATATAATCCTATAATTGTTTCTATTATATTTAGTCATATTACTCACTATCTCCATCTAATATAAGGAGTCCTCCCGATTCTGTTTCAGTTTCTTCATTATTTTCCCGATTTATTATAGATTCATCTATTTCACCTTCATCAGTGTCAAAAAGCAATCTATTTTTTACTTTTTCTTCAACTTTACATTCTTTTTCATCATCTATTCCATATCCTCTTTTATCATCTATATGGTATATATCATCATAATTATAATCTTTAAATTCTTTATCTTTTTTTAAGTAATTAATTTTCCTATCTGCTTTTATTGTATTTATATCCTTCAATTCATCTATATTTAATTCATTTATACTTACATAAACAACTGGTATAGAAAATCCTTCTTCAGGTTTTGATAAATACATACACTTTTCCTCTTTTACCTTATAACTTTCACCATACTATATTATTTCTCTTTTCTAAATTTGTGAATATAAATTTAAAAGGCACTCCGAATATTTCAGAATGCCTTTAAATATTTTAATTATTTTAACTTAACTAATAATTCACCAGTTTTAACCTGCTGTCCTTCTTCTGCAAGAATTTTTTCTACAACACCATCAACTGAAGCTACAACATTAGTTTCCATCTTCATGGCTTCAACAACTATTAAGCTTTCGCCTTCCTTAACTTCCTGTCCTTCTTCTACAAGAACTTTAATTACATTACCTGGAATACTTGCTCCAACTTCTAGTTTATTGTCCGGATCAGCCATTATAGTTGTGTTTCCACCACCAAGGTTTACTTCTGCTCTTTCAGTCCTGTCTTTAATCTTAATAGATCTTCTATTTCCGTTTATTTCGAAATCAAGAGTTCTGAATCCTTGAGCATCAAGCTTACCAATTTCAATTAACTGAACAATTAAGACTCTGCCTTCTTTAACTTCAATTTCACTTGTTTCACCTTCTGCAAGTCCATAGAAGAATACATCGCTTCCCATGAGTCTTACTTCACCATATTCCATTACATGCTTTATAAAATCTTCAAATACATCAGGATATAATGCATAACTTATTATGTCTTTTCTAGAAGGTTTGAATTTATACTTTTCTTCTAAATATGCTGCTATCTTATCAAAGTCTTCTGGTGGTAATAACTCACCTGGTCTTACTGTTATAGGCTCTTCTCCTTTAAGTACAAGTTTTTGAAGCTTTTCAGGGAATCCGCCTTCTGGCTGCCCCATCATTCCCTTGAAGTATGAAACTACTGAGTCTGGGAATGCCATATTAGCAGCCTTTTCATAAATATTTTCCGGTGTCAAATCATTTTGTACCATAAATATTGCCATATCTCCAACCATTTTTGAAGAAGGAGTAACTTTTATTATGTCTCCAAGCATATCATTGACTGTTTTATACATCTTCTTTATATCATCAAATCTATGACCAAGTCCAAAACTTTCAGCCTGTGGTTTTAAGTTTGAATATTGTCCTCCAGGAATTTCATATCTATATATTTCAGTACTTCCTGATTTTAAATCTGATTCATATTCACTATATACTGGTCTTACTGCTGACCAATATTCAGATATCTTTTGAATTCCTGCTAAATCAATTTTTGTATCTCTGTTAGTATTTTCAAGCGCTGCAACTATAGAGTTAAGTGCTGGCTGACTTGTAAGTCCTGACATACTGCTGAATGTTGTATCTACTATATCTACACCTGCATCTGCCGCCATAAGAACAGTTGCAACACCATTTCCTGTAGTATCATGAGTGTGTAAATGAATTGGTAAAGAAACTTCATTCTTTAATGCAGTTATAAGCTTCTTAGCTGCATATGGTTTAAGAAGTGCTGACATATCCTTGATTGCAAGTATATGTGCTCCCATCTTTTCAATTTCTTTTGCCTTATCTACATAATATTGAAGAGAATACTTATCTCTTGTTTCATCTAAAATATCTCCAGTATAGCAAAGTGCAACTTCAGCTACCTTGTTAGCTTTTAATACTTCATCTAAAGAAACTTCAATACCTTTAAGCCAGTTAAGTGAATCAAATATTCTGAATACATCTATTCCACTTTCTGCAGCTTCTTTGATAAATGCTCTTATAACATTATCTGGATAATTCTTATATCCAACACCATTTGCTCCTCTTATAAGCATTTGGAACATAACATTTGGAATTCTCTTTCTTAAAGATTCAAGTCTCTGCCATGGTGATTCTTTTAAGAATCTGTAAGCTGTATCAAATGTAGCTCCGCCCCACATTTCAAGAGAAAATAAGTCTTTTCCATAATATGCAGTTGATTTTGCAATCTTACTCATATCAATACTTCTTACTCTTGTAGCAAGTAATGACTGTTGAGCATCTCTCATTGTTGTATCAGTAAGCAATAATTTATTCTGGCTCTTAATATAATCAACAACGCCCTGAGGACCTTTTTCATCTAAAATCTGCTTTGTACCACTTAAATTTTTAACTACATCTCCACTAATATATGGCACTACTGGAACATCAAATTCTTTCTTATTTCCTTTTGTAACATTTACTATCCTTTCACCAATAAACTTCAATACTCTTTGTTCCTCATCTGTTCTTGGTGATATATCAAATAATTGAGGATTATCAGCTATAAAGTTTGTATCACAAGTACCTTTTTTAAACTGATCATGATTTAATACATTTATTAAAAAATCAACATTAGTCTTAACACCTGTAATTGTAAGCTCTTTAATTGAACGTATTGATTTTCTTATTGCATCTTCAAAAGTTCTTGAAAATGCAGTAGTTTTTACAAGCAGGCTGTCATAATATGGACTTATTATTGCTCCTGCAAATCCATTACCACCATCATGTCTAATACCAAAACCTGCTCCATTTCTGTATACATCAATTCTTCCTGTATCTGGTGCAAAGTTGTTTGCTGGATCTTCTGTAGTTATTCTACATTGAATAGCACATCCTCTTGGCTTTATAGATTCCTGTGATGGTATGCCTATTTCTTTAGATCCTAATTCATATCCTTCAGCAATTAAAATCTGACTTTGTACTATATCTATTCCTGTAGTCATTTCAGTAATAGTATGTTCAACTTGTACTCTAGGATTCATTTCTATGAAATAATGATTTCCCTGTGCATCTACTAAAAATTCTAATGTACCAGCACTTATATAGTTAACTGATTTTGCTATTTTTAATGCATCATTACATATTTCTTGTCTTTTTTCTTCACTTAATGTTATAGCTGGAGTGAATTCTATAACTTTTTGGTGCCTTCTTTGAATTGAACAGTCTCTTTCATAAAGATGAACAACATTGCCATATTTATCCCCTAGAACTTGTATTTCAATATGCTTTGGTCTTTCTATATATTTTTCTATAAATATATCATCTATACCAAAGGCTTTTTTAGCTTCATTTTTTGCATTTCTATAGTTTTCTACAAGATCTTCTTTTCTTCTGACTATTCTCATTCCTCTTCCGCCACCACCGGCAGCAGCTTTAACCATTACTGGATATCCACAGTAATCAGCAGCCTTTAAAGCTTCTTCTTCTGTCTGAACTGGTTTTTCCAAACCTGGTATTACAGGAACTCCAACACTTTCAGCAACTAATTTAGATTGAATCTTATCTCCTAATCTTTCCATCATTTCTGACTTTGGCCCTATAAATTCAATCCCTGCTTCTTCACATCTTTTTGCAAATTCAGCATTTTCTGATAAGAATCCATAACCTGGATGAATAGCATCTACATGCTTCTTTATTGCAAGGTTAATAATTTCATCCATGTTTAAATATGCTTCAACCGGGCCTTTATTTCTTCCAATTAAATATGCTTCATGAGCTTTGGTTCTAAAAAGAG
>JBJEJM010000221.1:0-2691 GCA_051878075.1 Clostridium sp.
AAACTACTATAGAATTAAAAGTTTATAATGATGAAGATGACGATGATGATGATTACGAAGAAAGAATATATAATCTTAATATAATTAAAGAAGATACTTCTAATACAAATAACAACAGTAATAAGACAGAGACTAATGATACTAAAAAACCTGATACAAATGAAACTACAGATAATAATACAAATTCATCAGTGAAAGCAAATCAATGGGTTAAAAATGAATATGGTTTATGGCAGTATTATGATGCATTAGGAAAACCAATTGTAAATCAATGGTTTAAAGATGGCGCTAACTATTATTATCTAGGCGATTATGGACTTATGAAAACTGGATGGCAGAATATTGATGGAGCTTGGTATTATTTAAATAATAGTGGTGTTATGCAGACTGGATGGGTACAAGATAGAGGTGTATGGTACTACTTAAATGAAAATGGAACTATGAAAACTGGATGGCACCATGATTCTGATGGTAAATGGTATTATTTAAATGAACATGGAGTTATGTTAACTAATGTTTATGTTGATAATTATAAATTAGGTGCCGATGGAGCATGGGTTAGATAATTAAATCAAAAAAGACAGGCTATTAAGCCTGCCTTTTTTGTATAAAAATTATAATTTTTATATGTGATTTCATTAATTAATTTATTTATTTCGCAGCTTTTTTATTAATAAAATTAACTGCAACACCTACACCAAGAATAATCCAGAATATAGGAGCAACACAGATTACTGAATCATTGAATAAACCTGTAAATAAATATCCTATTATGCTTAAGCAGAGAATTGTTCCAAGTATCTGCTTTTCATTATATTTATTCTTTAAAGCATATAGCTTAAAGCTGTCCACAAGATAAAGTACTATAACACCCAAGAATGCTAATAATGCAATTACACCATTATTTATTCCAAGTTGTAGGAACAGATTATGAGCTTTACTTATTACCATATTAGTAGTTCCATAAGCGTAAAGTTTACCTAATAAATCATTTTGAGGAAACTCAAATGAGAAGGTATCAGGACCAGTTCCAAGTATAAGTGTATCCTTTAGTAAAGGAATTGATCTTGACCAGATGTATCCTCTTGATGATGCTAACTTTTCTTTGCCATTAAATCCAATAGTTTCTGGGAATTCTATTTCATATTCGTTTAATGTTTTAGGATTTATTAAATTCATAGAATTATCATCATGTACAATAAACATGAATTCATTAGAATTACCATTCAAAAGAAGCATTAGTCCATCATTTTTTGTCTTTGATTTAACTTTACCAGATCTAAATGAGATATTAGAGAAATTACTATTATCAGTAGTGTAGTCATATGCTTTTAACTTAGAATTAAATGATGATGTATAATTTATTATTTCATTTGCAGAATTTCTAAATACATAGTCATCATTTTCATGAGAAATAGTTAAAGTATCATTAGGTAAAGTAACTACAATATTTCCATTTATACTTTCAATGTTCTTTATGGGTATATGCTCTCTATAATCGAACTCTGAGTTATTTTTAAATAAACTTATACCATCAGCTACTAAACTAGGAATTCTGTTGAATATTTTCCCGCTTGTTGCAAAATTTAAACCAACTACAAAAACTGCTAAACATGCAATAGCAATAAGTATTGCTTTTTTTCTTTTTAATAATAATTTTCCAAAGAATATACATGCAAAAACAATTATTGCAGCAAAACCAATTATACCAGCACGTGAAGTACTACCAAATAAAAGCCATAGTCCAACAAGACTTCCTACCATAGAAAGTAGTTTTAAAAATACATCATCTTCTATTACACATGCGCCAAACAATATAGGAAGTACAAGAGCAGTAAAGCTTCCTACGTAGTTGTAGTGATATAATGTACCATATATTGTACCTGACTCATATTGAAGTGTTAGCGTACTAGGATCAATTCCATAAGAACTTGGAATAGCTATTAGTCCACCTAAGCTTGTTTTAATTAGATCAGCACCAAAGTATTGGAACAAACCTAAGAAACCATTAATATAAACTAAGATAAGAACTGGTACAAGAATAAATTTAAATTCATCTGTATTTTTAAAAGTATAAATTGAATAGATGAATAAAAAAACATAACATGCAGTTGTAACAAAACCTTCTGATCTGTCATAAATCCCCCAGAATGCAACATGTTTGTGGGTTGAAAATAAAGCAGATAAAAAGGTAAAGCCAAGAAAAATTAAGGAACAAATTATAATTGCATTTATTAATTTGTCTTTTTTCTCATAAAATTTCTTGAAACAAAATATAGCAATAATAAGTGTTATTGATGAAAGAAATATTAAAGCAATTTCTTTATTTTGAGTAAATAAATCAGAAGTAGCCCCTGAACCATATAAATCTAAAGTATCTTGTCCAGGCTCTGAAATCCTCATACGTACAATTAAAGGTACAATAGTGAGGATAAGTGAAATAGGAAAGAAAAAAGTTATAGATTTCTCTTTGCAGAATTTTTTAAAATTTTCCATTTAACCACATCCCATACATAAATAAATTCTTTTTTATAACATAAATTTAGTTTATGTCATTGATAAATTATAAAATTTTATATTTATATTTTAAATGATTCACTTTGTAAAATATAACATATATATTTAGCGAATAAGTGTCAATATAAACATGTAATATTATAACATTGTACAGGTGTTTTTACAATTAACGCT
>JBJEJM010000222.1:0-2682 GCA_051878075.1 Clostridium sp.
CCGCCTTCATTTCCACCTTCTGGACCTATGTCAACTATCCAGTCTGCTGAATTTATAATATCTATATTGTGTTCTATAATAATCAAAGTATGGCCTTCCTTTAAGAGCTTTTTAAATATAATCAATAGCTGTTTTATATCATTAAAATGAAGTCCATTTGTTGGCTCATCAAAAATATATAGTGTCTTTCCCTTTGCTTTTCTACTAAGCTCCTTAGCAAGTTTTACCCTCTGTGCTTCACCTCCACTTAATGTGGTTGCACTCTGGCCTAATTTTATATAACCAAGTCCTACATCTTCTAGTACTTCTAGTACTTCATAAATATCTTTAAATTCACTAAAGAATTCTAATGCTTCGTCAACATCCATATCCAATACATCTGCAATATTTTTCCCATTGATTGTATTTGCCAGAACCTCTTCTTTAAATCTTTTACCATTACATTCATCACACTCTATCCAAACATCTGGAAGAAAATGCATTTCAATTTTTATCTGTCCTTGCCCTTCACAGAATGGACATCTACCCTTAGTAGAGTTAAAACTAAAATAATCCGCATTCATATTATGTTCCTTTGCATACGAAGTCTTTGCAAAAACTTTTCTTATCTTATCAAAAACACCTATATATGTAGCTGGATTTGATCTTGGTGTTCTTCCTATAGGCTCCTGTGACACATTTATTACTTTATCTAAATTTTCATATCCTGTAATCTCATCATATTTTCCAACTTTATTTTCACCATTGTTTAATATATTATCCAATAATGGTTCTAAAGTTTCACTTATAAGACTGCTCTTACCACTTCCACTTACTCCTGTAACACATGTCATTTTGTTGAGTGGAAAATGTACTGTTATATTTTTTAAGTTATTATGACATGCTCCCTTTAACGTAAGAAATGAATCTTGATTTAATTGAATATTTTTATTTTCATTATGCCTTGCGTCAGTTTCATTGACTTGTAGTATATTATTTAAATATTTGCCAGTAAGCGAATTTTCATTATTTTTTATATCATCTAGACTTCCTTCTGCAACAACCTGTCCTCCTAAAATTCCTGCATAAGGGCCAATATCAACAATATAATCTGCATGCCTGATTATATCTTCGTCATGTTCAACTACTATAACAGTATTTCCATTATCCCTAAGCCTTAATAAAGTATCTATCAGATTATTTAAATCTCTTGGATGAAGTCCAGTTGATGGCTCATCTAATACATATGTAATTCCAGTAATCTGACTGCTTAAAGCTGTTGCAAGCCTTACTCTCTGTCCTTCACCTCCAGATAAAGTTGGTGCAGTCCTATTTAAAGTAAGATAATGTAACCCTACATTATTAAGAAAAGATAGTCTCTTATATATTTCAATCATTACATCTTTTCCTATGTTAAATAATGCTTCATCAGTACCTTCATATACATTCTTTATAAATTCAATAACCTCTCTAATAGACATATTAGATACATCACATATTGTTTTTCCATCTATTCTAACATTAAGTGCTTTTTTCGATAATTTGCTTCCATTGCATATAGGACAGGTTTTAAATGTCATATATCCTGCATATTTTTTACGTGTAAACTCAGATGA
Source organism: Clostridium sp. (assembly GCA_051878075.1). Lineage (GTDB taxonomy): Bacteria > Bacillota > Clostridia > Clostridiales > Clostridiaceae > Clostridium. Next base: position 1,596 of record JBJEJM010000222.1, read on the forward strand.
TGTTTCAAAATAAAGTCTCTCTATTTCAGTTGCAACTCCTCTAATAGGTTTTAATGAAGTTTCATTACCATATGCTTTTGGAATTTCAAATTTTTCATTTCCTGACCCAAAAAGTATTATTTCTCTTATTCTATCCGGCAAGTCCTTCCATGAAGTATTTATATCTATATTATATTTATTAAATAATACATCTAAAGGTCCTGTAATCCACGTACTTTTATTATTTTCTCTTATATTTCCAAACCATTTCAATGCTCCATCTAAAATACTTATATTTTCATTCTCAATTAAAATATCTAAATCAACCTGTGGAGTAACACCTAACCCCTTACAATGTGGGCACATTCCCTGAGGAGTGTTAGAACTAAAATGTTGTGAAAACAAAGGCTGTATTGGTGTATTGCAGTTAGGACATTTATTTCCACTATTTTTATATAATAATGTTTTTATTTCTGTTCCACAATTTTCACATTTTCTCACACCTATTCTAGAATATAAAAGACGTAGATAATCAGAAATTTCTGTCAAAGTTCCAACAGTAGACCTCAGATTCCTGCTTACACTCTTTTGTTCAATTGCTATAGATGGTGTTAAACCAGAAATACAGTCAACCTTCGCTTTTTCTATTTTACCAATATTTCTTTTTTCAAATGTTGAAAGTCCATCCATAAATCTTCGCTGGGCCTCACCATAAATTATGTCAAAAACCAATGTAGATTTTCCACTCCCACTAACTCCTGTAAAAACAATTAGTTTATTTTTAGGAAGCTTTAAATTTATATTTTTAAGATTATGATGCTTTGCTCCTTTTATTCTGATTACATTTTCTTCAAATTCTTCTTTTGCATTTTCATCAATTATAAGTTTTCTTAATTTATCCATACTTATTTTACCTCATGCAAATATATTTCTTGAACCAATAATTACAAGATATATTAAATAATAAACCCTCCAGTTATGGGAGAGTCAATTATAATTTATATAATATTTAAATTAGCTTAGCACTAAAAAATATTCTTAATATAAAGTGTTTATCATTTTTGTTTTTTAAACATAACAACATTTATTTATAAAAAAGTTATGGCTA
>JBJEJM010000223.1:0-2661 GCA_051878075.1 Clostridium sp.
CCTTATATTACAATTTATTGATTATATAGTAATATTTTATTTATAATCTGACAAGACTTTATTAGAATTTCTTTTTTTAATTAAATCAACGTAGTCTAAATTTATATTTTATAACAGTGAAAAATAATTAAAGTTAAAATATATTTATATTATCTGAATCTTTAATCAAGTAAACATTAAATTAGACAGTCTTTATTTGTGATATTTATTTACATTGATTTTAGATTCAGATTTTTTAGTAATATTAGCATTCACATCAATATTTAACCAGACTATTTTACACTTTCAATTTTCCCACTTCATGTTTATTCCTCATATATAGCCTGCCATATTTTTTTAAATATATTTATAATCCTACTTATTACTCCTTCATCTTCTTTTTCTTTTTCAAGATCTTCATCAGCCTCTTCAGAATCATCTATTGTTATTTCATGTGTCCTCATAATTATCTGAACACTTTGAGGTTCAGGATTTTTATCTGAAGTAAAAGATTTTAATGATTCTTCATAATCCATATTTAAAAGATTGCTATTATCTTCTATTTTATCAATTTCATCATCCAGCATATTCTTTACAGTGTTATTTGTATCTTTTAAATCATCTGAGTCATCAGTAAGATCTATTCCCTTATCCATAATATCTATTAATCCCTCAAGAGTATCTTTTGCTGAAAAATTTAATTTTTCCTGGTTGCTTCTTAATAAATTTTCTATACTTCCTAATAATTTAGATGTATCTGTTACAGCACTATTTATGCTGCTATTCAAATCCTGTGTAAGCTGTAAAACAGAAAGACAGTCATCATAATAAGTATTTGCAGTATCATTAAGTGACTGTGTATTTTCAATAAATTCATCAGCTGTATATAATGTATCTATCATATTTGCAGTTATTTTTTTTGTTTCTTTTAATAACTCAGAGGTATTGCTGCTTTGATCGTTTATTGTATCATAGTATTTTTCTCCAACATCAATTGCTTTCTGCAATGTCTCTGCAATATCTCCTGCACTGTCAGCAATATTTTCAGCATCTTTAGCTGCATTTGAAATTTTCCTTACAATATCACTTATCTTATCACACTTATCAATTGCTTTTTGCAGCGTATTCTTTATTGTATCATTATGCACCTTATCTCGAACTTCTTTTAGTTTTCCTTCCACGTCATCTACATTTTCCTTAATCTCTTTTATGTCTTTCCTTACTTTATTAATATTACTAGACATACCATCTGCATTATCTTGAAGTTCTTCAAGCTCATCCCTTAAATCATCTAAAACCTCATGATTATCATCATCCAGCTTTGAAAGTTTATTTATCATATTTTGATATTTAGTTATATATGATTTTATATTTCTTAGTGATGTTTTATACTTAGCTATCTGAGAGCGCATTTCTAAAACTGTATTTATCATATCATTAGTATTCATATTTATATCTGTAACACATTGTGAGGCCGTTGTAAAATATGGTATGATCATATTTACTTCACCGTTTATTTCATCAAGTTTTTTTATGAGCTCATCAGTATTATCATAAATTTCATCTGTAGAATTATTAATAGTTTCACGGCTTTCATTGAGCTTATTTAATCCACTTTTTATTTTACCAAGACCATCTGACATATCACCAAAAATTCCAAATACACTATTAAGGCTTTTATTTATTGAATCTAATGAATCCTTTACTGTATCCTTAACGTCCCTTATATTTTTTATTTCTTCAAGCTGATCACTTTTTCCAGGTATCATAGTCATTTCTATTCCACTGCTCTCAAATGATTCTGTTCCAATTCTCATATCAAAAGTAGTTTCCTCTCCTGGAAGTCCAAAAAATACAATTCCCTTATATGTTCCAGCTGACTGGAGCTGTGCACCTGGTGCTTCAATACTTAGTGTATCATCCATATTTATAATACATATTACTTGAAGAATCATATTATTTTTATAGTAATCTGCAATATTCTCATTTGGAATGGCTTTTATGCTTATTTCCACAACCCCTGACTTTCCTGCAATATCTTCTGCATTCTGTGGAACTCCGTTTAGCTTGTAGTTCACATCAAATGACCATGGCATTTCTATATCAGTACTTTTTGGAATGCATTCATAATAAAATCTCTCATTGGTATTCAAATCATTCATATTCCATGTTACTGAATCATCGCTTATCTCTGGCTTTATATAATTGCTCATATTTACTACATCTTTATATTCACCATAATCAGTAAACTCTTTTATTCCATTGAGACTTACACCTTTAACAATACTTAAATCAGATATATTCCCATAGTAATCAAGGTTTGCATAGACAGCTTCATCAGTAGATATGTCTGCTGGAGCCGCATATACATCAATACTGTTTAAAGAAATTATAAGAATAATGCTTGTACCAATTGTAATCCATCTATTCTTTTTTAACATTTCCCTCATCCTTCCTTATTGCTGCCTTATTCTCATCCACTTCTATCTTAGCATTTTCATTTTCTGATCTGCTTTTTTCCTTAAACCCTGAAAAATTCTTCTTTATATTCTTAATACTGAATTTTTTTCTCCTTAGTATTATTTTATCTGTCCATATAAGTAAAATTGGAAGCAGTCCAAGAACAAGAGTAGTACTTAAAAGTGCACCTCTTCCAACAAGATGCCCCATATCCCCTATAGC